>CAMWQX010000112.1 GCA_947176475.1 uncultured Bacillota bacterium | reverse complement strand
CTATAAAATAGATGAGGTATATTAGGGTATAGAAAAATTTGACAATTCGTTAAATATGTAGTAGAATATGCCGCAACTAGGGAAAGAAGGGTTTGATATTTGTGGAAAATGAAGAAAAGAAATCTAAAAAAGGCCTATTTAGAGTTACAAAAGTTAAAGTAGCTACTTTAGCTACAGCTTTATTAGTGGCAGCAGGTGCACTTTTTGGAACAGATAATCCAATAAAAGATCATTTGTTAGGAAACACTAATACCGAAATGGGTGAAAATGTTGGAAATGGAGACGGAGAAAATCAACCAAAGGACGATAATGCACCAGCAACTCCAACACCAGCTCCAGAAGAACCTGAGCCAACATCAACACCTGAACCAACGACAACACCTGAGCCAGGAAAGGAACCAGCACCAGGGGATGAGGGGTATTACTTTGATGAAGAAGACCCCAAAGATACTTTAGGTGATGAAGAAGAAGCAAATGCTAATACAAGTGATGCCAATATTGATCAAACAAATCAAGCTCCTGTTGTTAATGATGATTTTGCCGATTTAGTAATTCCCAATATCAATGCGTATAAGGGAAGAGGAAATTCGATTATCGATGCATTAAAATATTGTGGTTATCCTTCAGACCGTGCTTATCGCGCGCGTTTAGCAGCCTTCTTTGAAATAGAAGACTATCAATATTTAGGTTATCAAAATCTTCAATTAATGGATTATTTATATCAATACTATGCATATTTAGATAATAGTCAAGAGACAAATACAAACACAAATACAACAACTAATCCAGGAAATGGAAATTCAAATGCGAGTAATAAGACAGAATCAAATCAACAAGATGAGCAACACACTTGTGATTTTGGAGACTGGGAAAGTTTAAATGACGAAAAAGAAATAAGAAAATGTTCTTGTGGAAAATTTGAAGAAAGAAATCATAATTATGGACCTTGGGTGGACTTAGGAAACGGAAAAGAAGCTCGATTCTGTAAAAATTGTGGTCATGCCCATGTAAGAAATAAACAACAAGAGGAGGAAAAACATCAATGCAGTTTTGGCGAATGGGAAAGCTACAATGATGAAAAGGAAAGAAGAAATTGCTCTTGTGGAAAATTTGAAGAAAGAGATCATAAATATGGTCCATGGTTAGATTTAGGAAATGGAAAAGAAGCTCGTATTTGTAATAATTGTGGACACGTTCATGAAAGAACTAAGCAACAAGAATGTGATCATACTTTAGGAGCATGGAAAGATAATGGAGATGGAACTTGTTCAAGAGAATGTGCATGTGGACAAGAAAAAGAAACAAAATCACATGTTCAAGGAACATTAGTATCTTCAAAAAAATATGTTAATGATAAAAATTAATATATTGAAGAAAGTACTTATAAATGTGCTAATTGTGGAACAGAATATACGACTTCAGTTAAATTAGGAGATGTAGTTGTTAAAGAAATCCCAGGAGATGATACAAATCATAATTTAGTTTGTATAATTGATGGAGTAGAGATAGTTGTTGGAACAGAAGCTCATGCTTTAGGAGAACCAACTATAACTTATAAAGATAATGGTGATGGAACACATACTAAGACAACTACTTATCATTGTTCTTCATGTAATAAGGATATTGTAAAAGTAGAAACATTATCGCATAAAGCAGGAGATTTAATTCCAGTTGATGAAAATTATCATAAGGTAGCTTGTGATGATTGTAATGCCGATGTTCAAAATAATTTACCACATGATTATACAGAACATGAAGTATTAGATGATACACATATTAAGCATACATGTGCATGTGGACATTACTATATAGAAGAATTACAACATCAACATATTTGGGGAACTCCATATGAAGTGGATAATCCAAATCCTTCGGCAGGAGATTATTGTTATAAAGTTGTAAGAGGATGTAATGATCTTGATTGTAATGAAGAACTTGTTGTTGATACAGTTGGTCATGAATTTGATGAAGATGGCTGTTGTACAAGATGTTTTACAGAAAATTTAAGTACAACTAGTGACTTTGATCATGAAGTTGCAGAAGATGATGATTTTGATTATGAGGTTTCGGATGATGACGATTTTGATTTAAATGAGGAAGATATTCCAGAAACAGCATTCTTAAATTTAGATAAAGAAGATATTGAATATATGGCCGATATGGCAATTGCTAGATTAGAACTTGAAAATGCTTTAAATGAAGAATTAGAAGCTAAAGGTTTAAATCTAACATATAAAGGATAAAAAGATTAAAAAGGTGTGATAGTATGAAGAATAAAAAAAGGTGGTATAAAAGTGTTAGTAATTGGATTGTGATTACCGCTTGTGTAATCTTAATTCCAATATTAATAATGAATTTATCTATTATGTATCAAGCACATAAAGATGAAGATAAAGTACCAAGCGTATTTGGTTATAAACCTTTTATAGTATTATCTGGTTCGATGGAAACAGAAATTAAAAGAGGAGATTTAATTATAACTAAAATCGTAGATGCTAAAACACTCAAAGTTGATGATGTAATAGCATTTAGAGATGAGCAAGGTACAGTAACAACACACAGAATTATTGAAATTGTCGAGCGTGATGGTGAAAACTATTTTATGACAAAGGGAGATAATAATAGTTCGCAAGATCATAATCTCGTGGCATTAAATGATGTCGAAGGAATTTATGTAACGCGAATACCTGGTGTAGGAAATATGTTGAGTAGTTTAGCAGAACCGACTACGATAGTTATTGTAATCTTAGCAATAACCGTAATCTTTGCGATAAGCTTCATGATTTCTACGAAGAGAGGTATAAATCAAGAAAGATTAGAATTCTTAGAGTATAAAAGACAAAAAGAATTAGAAGAAGCAAACAAAGAAGAAAATAGCGAAGAAGAAAAATAATTAAGGTGTATCCATTCGCAAGAATGTTTACATATATAGGAAGTAAAAGCATGCTTCCAAGCATAGTGTCGACATATGCACTATATAGAAAAATTTAAATACGGGGGGTGAAAGAATGAAGAATGCAAAAATGACTATCGTTGCTGTATTAGTAGCTTTAGTAGCTGTTACTACTTACTCAGTAGGTGGAACATATGCTAAATATACTGATACATTTGAAGGTACATCTGATACAGCAAGAGTAGCAAAATGGGCTTTTGAACTTACAAATAAGGAAGATAGCACAACTAAATTAGGTAAAACATTTACTTTTGATTTATTCCAAGCTTTAAAAGAAGCTGATGGAACTACTGCTGAAACTGATGTTAAGACAGCTGGTCTAGTTGCTCCAGGAACTGGTGGAAAAGTTGAATTAGACTTATTCAATGATTCTGAAGTAAATGCACAATACAAAGTTGAGTATACAGTTACTAATGCTGGTGGTATTCCTGTTGAATTCTTAGTTAATGGTAATTGGGTGACTGCATTACCAAATAATACAGATGCTGCATTTGTTGCTATTAATTCAGGTGCTACTGAAACAGTTACAATTCAATGGAGATGGGCATTTGAGGGAAAAGATAGTGAAAACTATACAGCAACTCAAACTGATGATTCTGATACTTTATTAGGTACAGCAGGAACTGATACAATCAAAGTTGAAGCAAAAGTTATAGTTGAACAAGTTGACTAATAACTAAATATGGAAGTTAAATATTTAGCTTCCAGTTAAGTCTATGAGAAATCATAGATTTAGCTGGGAATTAAATATTATAGGGGGAAAATGGTATGGCAAAGAAAAAGAGGGTTAATAATAAGAAACGCAAAAAAGATAATGAAAAAACAAAAAGAAATATTGCGATTATTATTATCATAATTATTATTTTACTTTTGATTACAAGCTGTAATTCTTCTTTATGGGGAAAAATAGGAGATATGTTTAATAGTTCTTCTAATCATGTAATTGATCCAAATACAGGAGATAAAAGAGTAAGCTTAAATACGAATGTTGTATTTGATGTATTTGAAAGTACAATTAGTTTAGACGAAGATACTTTTAAAATTGGATATACAATCAAAAAAATTGTTGCTGATAATTTAACTTGTACAACTAGTGATGCCGAAATTGCTACTTGTGTAGTTAAAAATGGATATGTAGAGATTACTCCTAAAAAAGAAGGAAAAGTGACAGTTACATTAGAATCAGAACAAAATGATTGGATTTATAGAAGTACAACAAAGGTAAATATCAATCGTGGAAGTAAAGGTATTAGTTTAGCTTCTAAATCGGGAAGTTTAAATTTAAAAAAGAGTAAGACAAAGAAAATTCCATATTATCTATCAGGATTAAAA
Source organism: uncultured Bacillota bacterium (assembly GCA_947176475.1). Taxonomy (GTDB): domain Bacteria; phylum Bacillota_I; class Bacilli_A; order RF39; family UBA660; genus CAG-582. The sequence continues at coordinate 811 of CAMWQX010000112.1, read as the reverse complement.
GATGAAGTTAAAGTTACAGTAAGTGATGATTCAATTGCCACAGCTACTGCTAAAAATGGAGTTTTAACTATTAAAGGTAAAAAATCAGGAAGTGTAACAGTTACTTTAGAAATTAATTTAGGTAAGAAAACGTATACAGCTACTTATAAATTAAATATTACTGACGGAAATAAAACGCCACCTACTGTTACAACAAAGAAACCAAATAAAACAACGAAAAAGACTACTAGTAAAAATAGTACTATTACTACTAGTAAGATAGTTGTACCAACAAGTAAGACAACGAAGAAGACTACTTCAAAAACAACAAAGAAGACTACAAATCCGACAAAACCAACGAATCCAACAAAACCAACGAATCCAACAAAACCAACGAATCCAACAAAACCAACGAATCCAACAAAACCAACAGATCCAACAAAACCGTCGGAACCTACTAAACCAGTTTTATCAAGTAATAACTTGTTAAGCAAATTAGAGGTTAATGGCAAAATAGTTGATGGATTTAAGCCAAATACGAAAGAATATACAGTTAGTGTATCACATAACACAACAAGCATAAGTGTAAAAGGTGAACCACAAGATGCGAAAGCAACAGTTACTTATAGATATAACAATCATACTTACAAAGATTTTAATGATATAAAGATATCGGATAGTAATGTAGTTGAAGTTATTGTAACAGCTGAAGATGGTTTGAAAGAAACTTATAAACTAAATGTTATTAGAGATAAGAATAATGATGCAAATCTAACGAATATTAAAGTATCAGTATTTGATCTAAATAAAAAGTTTGATAAAGATACAACAT
>CAMWQX010000111.1 GCA_947176475.1 uncultured Bacillota bacterium | reverse complement strand
GTTTATATTTTGGAACGGTACACAAAATTTTAGTTTATGCTTCTAAAAACATCATAATGAAATTCCGAAAATAGGTATTCCAAGTGACCATTTCAATATTTCCGAAACGGAAGTGAATGGTTCTTCGGCAATAGTTTCAAAGGAAGATAACCAATATACCATAATGTATTTAAAAGGTAAAACAGAATTTTTTATGTTTTCTGTTGATGTACCTTATGACGAATGTGAAAAAATAGTAGCTTCAATAAAATGACAGGAGGAAATTAAAAGTGAATAAAAAAGCATTAGCATTATGTGTTGCAAGTGTACTAACATACAGTGTTCCTATAATGCCTGTAAAGGCAGCTTCCAATGTTTACACAAGCATATCAGACAGCAATCAAGTACGAACAGCAGGATTGATTAGCCGTTATTATATAACAATATCTGCTTCTACTTCATCAAAAAAAATATATATCAGCGGAACGACACAGAGTAATGATATAATGAAATCAATTGGCTACAAGGATATTTCCATAGAACATAGTTCCGACGGTGTCCATTGGGACGAGGAAAAGCCTAATGATGATTTGCTGAAATCAGACAGCAGCAGTTACTATCTCAATAACTATGCTGTGTCGGTAAAAGGCGGTTACTATTACCGTGTGAGTTTGACCCATTACGCTAAGGAAAGTGGTTGGTTCGGCAGCTCTCAGAGCGTGGAGAACACTTCCAACAGCGTATGGGTAGATTAGCAGTTTCGATACAAAAGTATTGTCACCGTGACAATGTGTGTGCAATGACACAGTATGAAAGGCGGCAGTCTGATTGATTGTATGTTTCTCTGACTTCATCACATGAATAGAAACCTTTGGAGAATATCCAAACGGAATAAGACATTTGATTTTTAACTCAGTTTTCTATTCACTACGAAGATACATCAGGACTTACAGAACGGATTTCTCCTCACGATTACGAAAATGAGGTAAATCCTTATGAAACTTACAAAAAGATTGGCAGTTATCGCTCTTGTGCTTGCATGGCGGTGACTTATATGGTGGGTATGGGGGCTTCGGTAACATACAGCGATATTGATAATTCTTCTATTTCCATTTTGAAAACCACTATCTACAACTTAAGAAAAATGAATAAATCATGAATGACGAAGAATAAACAAATTCTTATCATTGAAATACGTTTTTGGAACATTGAATCGGAAATTCAATCATTAAATTGTGGATAGTGTATATATTAGAGGTGTTTAAAACGTTGGCTTTGAACAAACGTTCTCAAATAAAAATAATTATATTATGATAATTATCATTTAACTAGTGGACTGTACCATTCAAATTTAATCTAATTTACACAACACATATCTACTTGTTTTGTTAATAAAGCAAACAGATTAATTTACTAAATATCATCGGTACAGTCCACTAGTGCAACATATTATAGTATTTCAACAATTATTGAATAGGAAAGGTTATGATTCGTATGAGTGAAAAAATATTGCAAAAGCCGATGAAAATTTTTATAAGCCATTCTGCTCAAGACCTAGCGTATGTTCAACCACTTGTAGAATTGTTTGAAGATATAGGATTGACCCCTGAGAATATGTTTTGCTCTTCAGTTCCTGGTTATAATGTACCCTTAGATAACAACATATATGATTATTTAATGGAACAATTTCAAAATTATAATTTAAGAGTTATTTTTGTTCTATCGGAAAACTATTATAACAGTCCGGTATCTTTGAATGAAATGGGTGCTGCTTGGGTATTGCATCAAAAGTACACAAGTGTATTGATTCCTCAGTTTGATTTTAAGGATGTTAAAGGGGCTATAGACCAGATGCGTATTTCGATAAAACTTGATTCAGATAAGAACGAGTTAAAAGCGCGTTTAAACGAACTGAAGACCAAGCTTGTTGAGGAGTTTGGTTTGAGTACATCTTCGTCTTTTCAAAATATATGGGAACGTCATCGAGATGAATTTGTTGAAAAGGTTAGTTCGACGGAGATCTATTGGAAGTGTATTCGTGAACTCAGGGAAAAAAATAGACCTCTTGGAGAGTGGATATTTCCTTTAAAGATGTTGATTGATGTAAATCCATCTAGTTATGATGCTATGTATATGCTTGGAACTATATATGCACAGATGAATGATTTTGATAATGCGGTTAATTATTTGAGAATGACAGTGAAACTATCAAAAAGTGATGAGTTAAAATCAAAAGCGAATGCAAAGCTTAACGATTTAGGGTGTATTCTATAATAGAGTGATAATATCAGGAGGAGATAGTATGGGAACACATGATAAAGAAGGACGGTCTGTACAGTATCCAAATAAAATCAGGAAAAATACATGGCCGATTGCTGGTGATAGTGCTACGGATTTAATAAAAACCAATTACCATGTTATGATTACTGTTGATCTGTTGGCAACACCAGAATTTCAAGCATTTTACTTGGAGTGGACAAAAAATAAATCATTGAGCGAGAAAAAACGAATTATTATTCCTTCAATGGAATTAAAGAATACATTTATACCTTCTTTATATGAGGAATTACATATTTTTCAATATAGTGGTAGTTGTGATTATGCATCTCTTCTTCAGAATTTAAAAAGTATGGGAGTTTGGTTATTTCTTACTGGAGATGATAAGAAAGCAGAAAAGGTCATTAAAGCATCAAGGGAATCAGGTGCATATGTACGCATTTATAGATTAGATAGAGATGGTAAATTAAGAAACTACAAACCACTTGAATTTAATCGAAATGTACCTCAGGCGGATGCTTTTACAATGCCTAATCAAATATCACCAATTAGAAGGGTGACAAGAAAAAGTCGAACTGCTCCTATAACAAATGATGTCGTATATACTTCTGATAATCATCCTATAAAGCTTGGTGATGAATTTATGTCAAACCCGCAATCGATCACTTATCAGACGGACAAGCTAGGCATACAAGCAAAAATATACCAATCTGAATGGTTGACAATCTCGTATTTTGAGGATAAAGTTAAACGAATGCTTGAGAAACCCATTAAATGTGAAGGAATATGCTGGCCGACAGATATTCTTCATAATGCTGAAGGAGAATTTGTAGGAATTATTGTACCAACTGCAGAGGGATATCAACTTAAGCAGCAGTTGATGGGTCAGCAAGGATTGGAAACAACTTTTCCTGAGTGGGACAGAAAAAAACTTACTCATTTGACGAAGACAATTTTAGATAAAATTATATATTTACAGGATATGAATGTATTGTTTGGACTTGTTAATCCTGGGGCGATTTTTGTAAAAGACGAGAATCATGTGTTCTTTGCGGAAATGGATACATATCAGATCGAAGGCTTTCCAATTCTTTCATATGAAAAAGTAATGCAAGCTCCTGAACTTCAAGATTCAAATGAAGGAATGCGCTTATATACAAAGCAACAGGATAATTATGAAATAGCCTTGTTGATTTTTATGATACTCTTGCCTGGAAAATTTCCATACAATAAAGGAAGAAACAAGAGTATCTCAGAAAGTGTCAAAAGTATGAACTTTGCCTTTCGATATGGGAGACAAGGTGAAGAACATGGTGCTAGGGAGTATTTTGGCTTATGGAGATTTGTATGGAGTCACTTAGGTAATGATTTAAAGCAGGCATTTTATTATACTTTCCAAAAAGGAAGGGCTTTTAGTACTCCAGAAAATAGAAGGGATGCTCGATTTTGGCAAAGAAAGGTTCGTGAATTAGAGCACGAACTTTCTAATCCTTATGATACTGAGTCGCTTAATATTTTTCCACGTACATTTAAGCGCTTCAGTGGTACTAAGACGATTACTTGTATTAAATGTGGGATTGATCATCCGGATTTTTACTATCGATATCCGGAAAAAAGAATTTGCAATTCATGTCTTGGACAGCCATCAGAAACATACTTTGTTTGTAAAACATGTAACAAGTCTTTTTATTATGATTTTGGAACACTATTTAAATATGAAAAACTTGTTGAAACAAAGCAATTTTCTATGCCAACTCATTGCCCATACTGTCGCTCAGATAAAAGAAAATGCAAACGCTGTGGAGAATTAGTACCGACATATCGTCTTAATGATGATGGATTATGCTATGATTGTGCGAAAATTGTCAGAAACCAAATTGCCAAAAGGTATTATGGCAAATGCGGACACTTGATTGAATTAACTCAGGGACAAGTGGATTTTCATATGAAAAAATTTGGAAATTTACCGCAGCGTTGTGATCAGTGCTGAGAAAAACGCCGTAATGGTGATTAATGTTAGAAAAGGAGATGAGAATTATGCCAAATGAAAATTATGCTGAACAAGATCGTGTATTCAGTCTTGATGAATTCAAACAATTTGATCGTTTAAATCAAAATACAAATAGCAGAATACCTATCTTTTTTTGTATTGATGTAAGTGGTTCCATGAGAAATAAGGTCGGTCTCTTTGAAACAAGACTTTCTCTTCTTTCAAAAGTCATGAGAAAGCTTTTGGAAAATATGAAAATACATCCTGAACTCAGTGAACGTGCAGTCATTGGTGTTATTACCTACAATAATAGAGCGATTCTCCATCAATCAGCATTGGATTTAGGAGTTGTTGACATAAGTAAGGCAACAAGTTTTGATGCTGCAGATCAAACTATATTCTCTCTCGGATTACGCCGAACATTACAGGCGATAGATCAATATAGAGATGGTATGCGTCGAAGTGATACAGACACATTTAGACCAATGCTCATTTTCATGACAGATGGACATCCTGTAGGAGATACTGATAGTGAAATAGAAGCAGTTTATAATGATGTGTGGCAAAGAGTTCAAATGAATGATTTATATGTATTCCCAATTGGTATCAGCCGGGATGCAAATATGTCTTATGTATATGCTTTAAATCCAGAGCACAACGGATATCAAATGATTAATGAGAATGATTTTGAGACAGTTTTTTCTGAAATTGAGAATATTGTAAATGCTACACCCAGTAATCTTATTGATGATGGAGTTAAGCTTACAAAAAAGGCATCCATTGAGGAAAGTACGAAAGATACTGGAGCAGGAACTTCATTTGATCTTAGCGAGTTTGACTCTATGATTAAAAATCATGCTGGGTATTAAATTTTAGAAGAATATTTCTATGGTTTCTTACATTAGAGAATAT
>CAMWQX010000110.1 GCA_947176475.1 uncultured Bacillota bacterium | reverse complement strand
ATAATATTCTTTATTTTTTATATCTATATTTCTGTATAATCATTAACTTTATTCATATTATTTTGATATTCATTAATAACTAAACTCTTCGTCGAAAGTAACATATTGGCAATTGAACAAGCATTTATTAAAGAATTTCTAACCACCAAAAAGGCATCAACTATATTTGTATCATTAACACTCTCATATTGTTCTTTACAAACATTATAAATTATTTTATAATCTTCCTTTTTAATTTTTTCTTTTACTTCCTCACCATTTAAGAAAGCATTTATCATTATCTGTTCAAAGGGCTTTTTAAGAGCCTCCTTCCAAATTATACTTGCTTCGCTGTCTTCATCTATGCTTTCTGCTATTTTAAGCAAGGATATTCCCCCACCAGGTAATATTCCTTTTTTAGCTGCAAAAGTTGAATATATGGCATCATCTAAACGCATTTTTTTCTCATGACATTCTGTCTTCGTTGGAGCACCAATATTAATCTCCACCATTCCCTTTGAAAACATCGCCTTTCGTCTTTGATAAAACTCCCTATCAAATGCATCTTCAATATTTTTTATCTCTTCTTCTATATTGCCAATATAATCATTTAACTTTATATCATCTCTATAACTCATCTTTAACGATTCTTTATCAAGATAAAGATGTTTTATTCTTCCCACGTTAGCTCCTGTGATATCAGAATTTCTTTCTACAATATGTGCACCTGTTATCACTTCTAAATCTTTCTCTATAATTCTCTCTCGCACTCCATACTCTGCTATTTTAAGCATAAAACATTTTATCTTACCTTCAAAATTTAATGATACCATTTCATTAATAAAGTAATCATCAAAATCCTTAGCTACTATTACAAGTGCTTTTTCATTCGCCATAGCATCATTTAAAATATCACTTATACTTTCAACATCACTTACAAAATCATTAATAATCAAAATATACGCTTCATCTAAACTTATATTTTTTTTATCTTGAAAATAATACTCTGAAGGATGAACAATTGGACAACTATAACCTTTAATGTATTTGGCCTCTAAAATCGATTCACTTCTTTCCTTAATCGTTATAGCTTGCTTTTCATCAATATTTTGAACTATATCTCCAACTAAGGCTCCAATCTCACGGTCATTAGCTGAAACATTCGCAATATTTATTAAATTATCTAAAGTAGCATCCATTCTTAAATCTTCTAACTTTTTTATTATCTCATCTAATTTCTCTAACAAGGATTTTTTTAACACCAAAGGATTAACTCCATTATCAATATATTTTTGACTTAAATTAATTAATGATTCCAGCAAAACTAAAGTTGTCGTTGTTCCATCTCCGACATTTTCATCCGTCTTAATTGATGCTTCCTTTGCTATTTCAATTATGGCTCCAACTACTTCATCATCACTTTCGATATTTTTAGCAATCGTTACTCCATCATTCGTAATAAATGGTTGAAAACTTGAATGATCTATAATGACATTACTCCCCATTGGACCCAAAGTTTGTTTAACGGTTCCACAAAGTAAGTCAATTGCTTCCGCCATTTTATCTCTTAATTCTTTACCTCTAACAACTTTTTTCATAATTCATCCTCCACTTCTAACATATGTTTCCAATACTTTTTCGGCATAAAATTCATGCGACACCTATCATTTTTGCGCTCAACTATGCCAATAGTTCGATAAAATATCTTCCACAACTCTTCCATTTCTCTTTCCTCATCACTTAAAACATCAGTGTCCAAAATGAAACTATTTTCGGGAACTATGACAAATTTCTTCTTATCATAAATACTTAATATTCGTCTTTTAACATCCTTAATAATAAAATACTCATTTTTTAATCTCTTTTGAAAATGGTGAGAAACTAACATTATCACATCATTTGTTGGTTCCATCTCGGCATATAATACCTTGTTTTCTAATTCCTTAAATCGCAAGAACCCCTTCATCCTATGCCCTTCATGCATGACATACTGAGAAATTCTAAGAACTTCACTTACACATTTCAAATCTCTTCTGAATGTTATATCCTTGTGATACTTTAAGGCATTTAGAAAAAAATAATATAATAACAATTCTTTATTATCTTCTTCCGATAGATAGACATAATACATCGCATTTATTGCATAACTACCAAAACTCTTTTTCATCTTCTTTAAAATATCCATATCCAAATCAACTTGCAAATTTATTACTTCATCAAAAAGGGAAGCTTCATAATCATCCATCTTAATATTATCTGGTTTTATATTCCTTTTTATAAGTTCTAATATTAAACTTAAAAGAGCAATATAATTTCCATCATAGACATATATGCGATACATCAAAACAACCTCAACTGTTCACGATTTACTATGCTCATATCTTTTTCCTCTAATACCAAATTTGCCTCAATAAAATTCTTTTTAAAAACACTCGAATTAGCAAAATATTTGCCATCACATAAAATAAAATATTTAGCTCGTTTCATAACTACCCCTAAACGCTTCAAATCTTCCATATGAATCGTAAAATTTCTCCTTGAAGTAATTATTCTTTTAGCACTCTTAACTCCTATTCCTGGTATCTTTAAAAGATCATAATAAGAACACTTATTAATTTCTTTTGGAAATTCCTTTAAATGCCTTAAAGCCCAATCCGTTTTCGGATCTACTAAAATATTAAAATTAGGATTATCATCATTTAATAAATCACTCACTTTAAAATTATAAAAACGCAAAAGCCAATCCGCTTGATAAAGTCTATTTTCGCGTGTTAAAGGGGGTCTTACAAGACTTGGTAACATACTATCTTTATTAACTGGGACATATGCTGAATAAAAAACTCTTTTTAATTTATATTTATCATAAAGGGATGAACTCTTACTCATAATATCCAAATCTCTTTCTTTGGTAGCTCCAATAATCATCTGTGTACTTTGTCCCGCTGGTGCATACTTCCTACTTTGATTATTTTTAACATAATTCATTATTTCATTCACTTTTTTACTTTCTTTATTAGGAGCAAGTAATTTTAAGCCATTTTCTGTCGGTAATTCCACATTAGCACTTAATCTATCTACCAAACTTCCTAATCTTTTCAAAAGACTATCACTTGCACCGGGAATCGCCTTGGCATGAATATATCCATTAAAATGATATTTATTTCTCAAAAGTTCAATTGTTTTAATTAGCTGTTCCATCGTATAATCCGGACTTTTAATTATTCCTGAACTTAAAAATAATCCTTCAATATAGTTTCTTCTATAAAAATTAATGGTTATTTGACATACCTCTTCTGGAGTAAACATCGCTCTTTTTATATTATTGCTCTTTCGATTAAGACAATATTTACAATCATAAATGCAGGCATTAGTTAAAAGGATTTTAAGTAAAGATATACACCTACCATCTGAGGCAAAAGAATGACATATTCCCGATTCTGCTGCATTACCTATTCCATCTTTATTGCTTCGCTTACTTCCACTTGATGAACAAGATGCATCATATTTCGCACTATCAGCTAATATTTTCAATTTTTCCTGTAAATTCATATCCATCACCAATTTCATTATAATACAAAAAATAATTTAAATCAAACATTTGTTTGTATTATTTACAAAATAAAAAAGACCTTAGAATAATCTAACGTCTTTCATACTTTTTTATTTTTGAGGTAAAGATTTTTCCTCCGTATTTCCACTTAAACTTTGTGGTTTATTTCCAATATATTTTTTCAATTGTTCTTTTTTAATAGCTTCTATGACTTCTGGTATTCCATCAAAATAATCAATAAACTCCCAATGAACCAACATCTCCACATCATAATGTGGTCTTATCGGAATAGTTCCATAACTTTCTCTTATTACTTCACCATTAGCACCTGTTTCTTTAAATCCTCCATACCTTTCCGAAATCTTATACACAATCTCGGCATAGATTTCTTCCAAGGCTTTTCTTCTTTCATCATTTGTATTTGCAGATGTAACTTTTTGGTAATAACTTGGTAAAGATTTCAAAGTCTCAAAGAAACATCTATTATACTCCATATTTTTCGTCATCGAAGAAATTCCCCAACCAGCAAAATCCTCATTCTTTAATTCAAAATTTACCGGAAACTGACCTAATAACATCTTTTGAAATAAGCTACACATTTGTAACATCATTCCTGTTTTAAAAGAATCTCCCCAACTGACCATTGCATGGAAAAAAGTTCTTCTATCATCATATTTAAACCAATTATTCTCCTCAACATCAAAGGGCTCCATATTCAAAAAATCTGCTGGCACATACTCTGGTTGCTCAATATCCATTGAATACGGCAAGTTATGAGCAAAACCATAAACCATTGATGTAAAAAAAGATAATGAAGGATTCTTAAAATCGCTTTTCAACTCTTCATCATTTAACAACTTATCAATCCAATCTAGTTCATATATCTGCAACTCTTTATCAAATTGCTTTAAAACTAAATTATCCATAACCCCACTCCTTTTCTTGAGGCATATTATAACATCTCTACTTCTTAATATCTACTATTTTTTTTCTTAATTTCAAATACTTACAAAGAACTGGACAAACTTTCTCAATATCTAAAGATGTATTTTCTAGTGCATACTTTAATATATCATCCATCCTATAAGAATCATTAATATAGCATAATCTTATTTTTTCTATATCGACTCCATGATCCGTTAATGTATGTAAATTCCATTTATCCATTTTATTTGTCTCTAAATCCGAATACTCTAAAGAATATCCCCCTCTAATTAGATATTCTCTTTTATAATTCTTATTTTTTATTTGATCTATATCATCATATCTAAAATCTATATTCTCTTCTAAATCCAAATGAAGTAAAGTATATCTTTTTAAAAATCTATCAAAATATTTATACGCTACCCATTTATGAAACTTACTCTTTTCCGTATAACTGAAATAGGCATTGATTATTCTTTTAGGAAACCAATCATACTGCATTACTTTCGCTCCCAAATTAAACATTCCAGGAATTAAGGGAAACTTCGAGCATACATTAATCCAACAATCAAATAAAATTAATAAATTATCCAATCCTTCAACAAAGAAAACCTTTTTCGTATCTTCTAAAGCATTAGCATGAAATCCAATCTTAGGAAGTATTCCCTTTTCCTCTATGCTTTCTAAATTTTTTATCCGCGTAAAATGGAAATA
>CAMWQX010000109.1 GCA_947176475.1 uncultured Bacillota bacterium | reverse complement strand
GTTTAATTCTGCAGGGGAAAAGATATTAACAAGTACGCTGTTAGAAAGTGGTCAAACTAGCACACTGACTAATTTCAAATCTTTTCAAGATTACACAATTCAATTTCATGAAAAGACAAAAATATTTCAACTGAGAAAAAATACATTGTTGTTGGAGGAACATAGAACATTCTACGCTAAAGAGGATTTTATAGGAAGGTCGTTTAAGATTGCCGAAGCATACTTTAATCAAGTTATTCGAGGACAGTTCGTCGAAAAACAGTGTTTTTTCAATAAATACTTTGTAAAGTTTACGGATATTATAGATGCAGAAGAGGGGATTTTTGAGGGCCAAGTATACAGTAAATCTTATAAGGGTGATTATTTTCTTTTCAATATAAATCCAGTTGATGTAGAAATATGCAGTGATGTTATTGATGGGACTATGGATATTTATATGACAAATCAAGGAGATGGATTATTATTTGATCCGGAACACAGAGGGATTATGAATTCCATGGAGCACCCTAAAGCGCCAGATATTTTCTTGTATACAATAAATCTGAAAGGAGACGATGAGCAGTGAAGAAACTGAACCCGATTGAGAGATCTCAATATATAAACAATAAATATAAAGAGTATTTAAAATCATCTTTCGAATTCGGAAAGAGTCATTTACAGAAACTTTTTATAGAGCAACTTGAAAAAGAAAAATTATTTAAGGGGCCGTATGTTGACCTTAGTTTCCCTTTTCAGAGAGGCAATAACTTAGAGTCATTAATAGAAGAAGGCGTGGTATGTAAGTCGTTTAAGAGACTTGATGATATAAATTTTACTAGGCCGCTATATTCACACCAGGAGGAAACTATCCGCACAATTGGAAAAGGTCATAGTGCGATAATTACTACTGGTACAGGTTCAGGAAAGACTGAGAGTTTTTTATACCCTATCCTAAATGATTTACTATTTGACGTTGAAAAAGGAAATAAGGAAGTGGGTGTACGAGCTATCTTTCTTTATCCTATGAATGCCCTAGTCAATGACCAAATTGATCGTATCAGAAAAATTCTGATGCACTGTCCAGAGATTACATTTGGTTTCTTTACTGGTGATACTCCTGAAAAGGCTACTGCTAATACAAGGAAAAAGTTAGGCGAAGAAAATGATGTGGTAATACCTGATAATGAGCTCGTATCCAGAGAAGAAATACGTGAGAATCCTCCTCACTTACTTTTTACCAACTATTCGATGCTGGAGTATTTGCTTATCAGACCAAATGATTATGCCATTTTTGAGGAGGGAAGATTACAGAACTGGAAGTATGTTGTGTTAGATGAGGCACACACATATAATGGCTCGCTTGGTATTGAATTATCGTTGCTTTTAAGAAGATTAACAGGCTTAGCCCCTAAGCGACCTCAGTTTATTCTTACTAGTGCGACTTTAGGACAACAAGGAAAATCAGAAGCGGATATTATTAAGTTTGCTAAGAGCCTTACATCGGCAGAGTATGAGATTAGTGACATTATTTTCTCTAAAAGAATTCCGCTACAAGAAACTGTAGCATACAGAGTTTCTGGAAGTGACTATTCTTCTATTAAAGAGAGTATAGAGTTTTTGGAGGAAGTAAAGAAAATAGCAGGCAAGTATTACAGTTGCGTTGCATCCAATGTTAGGGAGGTGTTGTTTGAACTTCTTTCTAGAGATGAAAATGTTCATGCATTGTGTGCTTTATTAAAAGCGGGAAGCAAGGAATTCGCTGTTCTTTATAATGAACTTTATGAATATATGTCAAAAGAGGAGTTGATTGCATTGATTGATATTATCAATGTAGCAGAAAAAGATGGTATAGGATTATTTGATCTTAAATACCATTCATTTGTACGTCCTCTTTCTGGTGCTTATATAACATATGGGAAAGAATCAAAGCTTAGCCTTACTAAAACCAATGAAATTGATGGGATGAAAGCTTTTGAGGTAGGTAACTGTCGTTATTGTAATTCGCCTTACATTATTGGAAAAATTCAGCGTAGGGAAGATGATCAAATGGATTATCTTCTTCAAAACAAGGAAATTGATATTTATGAGAACTATGGAAACGATCAGTATGTAAAGATTGATTATTTCCTTCTTGAGAATGCGGTAAATGAGGAAGAAGTAGATAAGGAAATACTTGAAGAATATAGTATATGTGCTAAGTGTGGAGAAATTCATGCAGCAGGAAACCTTAATGCAAAGAAATGTAAATGTGGAGATGTTCATCGCTTTGTTGCATACCGGGTAATGCAGGAAAAAGCGAATGAGGAGGACTCTATTTACAATAATATTGCTCAGTGTCCTTGCTGTGGTCACAAAGGTAAATCAGGTGTAGTTAAGGCTTTGAATATTGGTAAAGATGAAGGTACTGCACTGGTAGCTCAGATGCTTTATGAAGCTATAGATGAAGGTGATCAAGAAACAAAGCAAGTTAAGAAAATTTCACTTATGCCTATGAGCAAAGTAGTGGGAGCACCTAAAGAAGAAAAAGTAAAACAGTATTTGGCATTTTCCGATAGTAGACAGCAGGCAAGCTTTGCGGCGGTATTCTTTGATGCAAATCACGTTCGAATGCTTAGAAAGCGTTTGATTTGGGAAATGATTGTTCAGAATGGATACAAAGATATGGGGGTTGATGAACTAGCATCATATCTCACTGAATCAATAAAAACAAAAGATCTGTTCCGAAATGATATGGGCTCACATAAGAATGCGTGGGCTGCTATTCTTGTAGATCTTTTAAGAGTAGATGGTGCTTATGATGGAGAAGGACTTGGATTGTATTATTTCGACTTGGACATCCATGAGATATTGAATGAATTTTCTGATGAAGATATAGAAGATGCATTTGAGCAGTATAACTGCAAGATGAATAAGGATGAATTGAATACACTTATGCAAGTTGTACTTGGAGTATTCAAGGTGACTCCTGCAATAAACTATGTTAAGTCGACTCTTACACCAGAGGAGAAGAAGGATATCCTTGAGTACAGACGATTTAACAACTATGTAATGTTCAATTGCCCTAAAGCCACGCTGGGAATAAGAAGCTTCTTACCAGTTAAGGGTGAAGAAAATATGGTTGTTAGATATGTAAAAACTGTATTCGGATGCACTTCAGAAGAAGCTAAAAGTGCGTTAGAATTGGTTTTCAGTCTTTTGGTACAGGCAAGTGAAACTGCCGGAAGTGAAAAACTTTTGATTAAGCATGAGAAAAAGGATGCTTATCAGATCGATGCAAGTAGATATGTCATAAAGAACTATAAGACTTCAAAATTCTATCAGTGTAGCAAGTGTGGTAGATTGACACCTTATAACCTTAGAGGGAAATGCACCCAGGATAAATGTGCAGGAACAATTATAGAGGTAAATCCTGATGAGGTATTAGCTACTAATTTTTACCGTATTCAGTATAAGGAAAAGAAGATAGAAAGTATTGTAATTCAAGAACATACTGCACAGCTTGAAAGAAAACAGGCAAAGGAATACCAGATTGATTTTAAGAATAAGAAAATCAATATTCTTAGCTGTTCTACTACATTTGAAATGGGTATTGATATTGGTGGACTTGAAACTGTATTTATGCGTAACGTACCACCTACGCCAGCAAATTATGTCCAGAGAGCAGGTCGTGCAGGTAGACGTAAGGATAGCGCGGCATATATTCTTACATACTGCGGAACAGGTTCACACGATTATACATATTTCTCTGAACCAGAAAAGATGATTTCGGGAGTTATTAATCCGCCTTGCTTTAATGTGCTTAACAAAAAAATTATAGTAAGGCATTTGATGGCTACTAGTTTAGGATATTTCTTTAGATTAAATCCGGAAATGTTTAAGAGCCTGGATGCTTTGGTTATCAATGGCGGTACGGAGGTATTTAAGCAGTATATGTTATCACATCCAGAGGATTTGAATGATTATATCAATAAGAAAATTATTCCGGAAGCTCAGTATGATGAATATAGGAACTTCAAATGGATAGATGAAATGGGGGGTGAAGATGAAAAAATGGCTCATTTCGTTGAATCATTTTTGGAGATGATTAAGGAATATGAGAAGGCAAAGGAGCAAGCCATAAAGGAAGATCGTGGTTCGGATTCAGACTATTATAAGAAACAAATAGAGCTGCTCAAGAAACAGGATGTACTGGAATTATTGTCAAAGTACTGTGTAATTCCTAAATATGGATTTCCTGTGGATGTAGTTGATCTTCAGGTTTATGAGAATGGTGTGCCAATAAATAAGTATGCGATGAGCAGAGACTTGAAGGTGGCAATTTCGGAATATGCACCTGACTCAGAGGTTATTGTTGATAAGAATAAATACACCTCTAAGTATATTACGCTTAAAAAGAATGCTCAGTTTACAAAGAATTGGTTTGGTGCTTGTCCTGCCTGTAGAAAGACTAATATTTTCTTGAGTATGAGTGATATTACTAAGTGTAAGTATTGTGGTCAGAATATAGGAACAGAGGCAGTAGAATACTACATTGAACCAAGTAATGGATTTAAGAGCGGTGAAACAAAAGCGAGTACACGACTTAAGCCTAAAAGATCCTATGCAGGTGAAGTAACCTATGTTGGTGGTGGTAAAACAGATGAGAAGAGACTTGTCATAGGAAACACTATGGGTGTTGAAACAAGTAGTGATGACGAGCTTCTTGTAATGAATAAATCAGGTTTCTATATGTGTCCTGAATGTGGTTACAGCGATATTGTAAAGCATGGTCCTAAGACACCTCGAACGCTTAAAGTGCATAAGAATTTTAAACAATATGATTGTCCTAATGACACATTGGAATACATTCGTTTGGGCCACAAATTTGAAACTGATGTAGCAAGATTTACAATTCCAATGCTTGACTCAGTTGATAAGGTAAGTTTCCCACAAGCTTTGTCATTCCTTTATGCATTTCTTGAGGGAGTTAGTATTGCATTAGGTATTGAACGAACAGATATTGATGGTGTATTGGAACTTAACCTAGATATGCAGAGCTTTGATATTTTATTATATGATAATGTACCAGGTGGTGCAGGACACGTGAAGAGACTGCTTAACAAGGAAACAATAGTAAGTTCTCTTAAAGCTGGATTGGATAAGGTTAGTAAGGAATGTTGTGATGAAAATACATCTTGCTATAACTTTCTTAGAAATTATTACAATCAGTCATATCATAACAAGCTTGTAAGAAAGTTGGC
>CAMWQX010000108.1 GCA_947176475.1 uncultured Bacillota bacterium | reverse complement strand
TAATAATAGAATCTGTGGAATTGGTTGATAATGATGAAAATATTTATACCTTTCTACCAAACGATGAAATCGTTCAAATACAAAAAATATTTACAGAGAATAAAGATAAAAAAAGGCTATTTTTGATTGCAAAAAAAATTAGGAATATTTTTCTTATTCATGACTTTATTTTTGATGAAGAAGATGATGAAACAGTACGAGATAAGGTCTTAACAAGAAGTGTTAATCTTAGCTATTATTCCGAAACTGATGGGTATGAATATATACCTTCATTAGCAAAGAAAATCACAAAAGAAGAACATGAAGAAGGAGACTTAAATGAAATAAGAGAAAATGAAAATGCATTACAGATGTTACTTGAACATCTTCTTTGGATATTATTCCTAGATTACTTAGAAGAAGAGAAACAAGTAATATATTATGAAATAGAAAAAGAATTAAGAAATTCCAATCGAGTTCGCTTATTAGGGAATGATGATACACAGCAATCCCATAAAACTGAACTTGTAAGATAACACTAAAGAAGATAATTATCTTCTTTTTCTTATGTGAAAATACTATTGAAATAAAGAGAATATAATTATATAATAAGAGGGCTTAGGAGTGAAGAGATGAAACTAAAAAACAAGAGTAGAGCAATGATGTTACTTATGGCTTTGAGTCTTGCTGCATCTGGATGTGGTAAAGGTAATGATTATAAGACCAATGGCTATGAGAAAATCCAAGAGATAATGGACAACAGTGAGTTCTACAAATCTGAATCATTATTTGGAACTTATGAAGAAACATATGCTCCTTTTTATCAAAATTACATACGCTTATTTGCTAAATATATGACCGAAGAACAATATAATTATTTTCTTATGGTCGTAAAAGGTATGAATAGGGAAGAACCATATGATTTTGTCAATACCTATAACTATTTAGATAAAATATTTGATATTACATCTATAAAAGAGGGAAGATGTTTTTTTAGATGTTTTAATTCAAGATTAATGAGTGAAAATTATGATCTTTTTGGTATAAATGAATTAAGGGGTATTACTCCGCATATTGCCACCATTAGATCAGTTGTTAATAATGATGATGCTTTCTTTAAAAGTGTCTTTTCTGGAGATATTAATAAAGTTATTGATTGTATATGTAAAAATACAGGATATGATAATCGTGAATTAGTTGAAGAATTAATGCTTAAGATGGATTTATACTATGATATAGCTGAATCTCAGGAATATATGGATATAGAATTAAGAAAAAATTATGAAGCCCGCATTAGTGAAATTATTGGTTTCATAATTGAAGCTAAATGTGCTAATTATGAAGAATTTAATAACTCTTTATATGGTCGACTTTTAAAGGAAAGTGCCTATCTCAATAAAGATAGTTATAATTATAATATTATTCCATCCATATCCGAAGATACCTTCTATATAACTGTTTATGGCGAAGAAAACTATCGTATATATCAAGTAGATAGACAATATCTTTATGAGGATATATCTTTAGAAGAGATAAGAGAAATCCAAGCAACTAAGATTATCGATCAAGCAATGCATCCAAGTGAAGATAACTGGTCTTCCGTAGAAGATACGATGAAACTTCTAATGAGTCTTATTGATGCTGATATTTTTAATACGCAAGAATTACCAGATAGCAATGCCATTCGCCTAGCTATGTATGAAAATCTAAGTGCATACTTTGCTTCCCCTGATGAATTTAATACATTTATCATAAAGTTATTTGATTCTCGTCAAACAACCTTTGCACAATACTTTAATCTATTAGCTAAGCGTATTGAAGAAGATGGCATTAGTTATAATGATTTCATCCGTTATTTATGTTTAGTTAACTATAATAAAGATCGTACATTTACACGAATCTATTTCAGTGGATCTTATGAGGAGATGCAAGCTAACTATGTTCCTGATGAGGAAATACGTGCTATGAAGCGAAGTGAATGGGAACCAATTGCCTATACTATTCAAGATAACTATATTTTTGGTGAATTGGTGCCTTATCTTGACTATTTTGCCGAAGTAGAAAAAGTACTAGCCGATAATGATTTAGGTTATGAACTAATCTTTAATCCTGATTGTCAGTATACATGGGAAAATGGGGAAGCTAATGTTACTAACCTTGAAAATAGTTCGGTCTTAAGTTCCTATATCAATCCTAAAACGATGGAATATAATGGATCTAATGTCGTTTACTATGAAGTTCCTGAGTGTTATGAAGATGCTGATGCTGTTGAGACATTCTATAATATTGCTGATGAATTAATTACTCGTGATGTTAAAGGCTTTAAAACAAATATTGAAGATCCTGAAACGGGAGAAGAAAAACTTGTCTTCATTTCTCGTCTCACAGATAGTTTAGAAGAACCTGAACCAATTCGCTTTATATTAGATTATCCGACATTTATAAAATATCAAAATCTTGCGAATGGTAAAGGACTTTATTTAGGAGGCAGTTATGAGTAAGTTTGTATATATAGGTGGATTAGATGATAAAGAAATATACTATAGTGAAGAAAGATGTGAATTCTATGCCGTTGATGATGGCTTCTTCGATGCTCCCGAAGAGCAAAGCTTTGAAGTCCCATCAAATTATTTCACACCTAAAAAACTTGAAGAATTAGCAATCTATCGCATTACCGATGAACGTGACTTAAGAACTGTAGGTCATATGTATCAAATGGTCAAAGAATATGAAAAGCGAAAAAAACTATATCGCGTAAGAGATAAAATAAGAGATTCTCTATATTCCATATCTCCAGAAATGCGTAAAGATATATATAAGTATTTTGGTACTAGTATTATCTTCACCCTTATTGCTATATTAGGCTACATCAAATCAGAACCATTAAGAGCAAGTCTTACAGCCTCTTTTGAAAAGAGTGTTGACAAATTCTATGAGGAAAATCAAAATGATGAAGAAAACCTAAAATCCTTCAATGCTGCTATTGATGCTAATTCCACGATAAGTGCAGAATTAAAAGTAGCCTTAAAGGCCGACTTTAAAGTTTTAGTTGAAAGTGATACTTATATACCTCATATTATTTGGCCAAAGAGTTATCGTGTAGATGGCATATGTGAACGCATAACTAATACGGATTTTACTAATTATGATGAATCTAATTATACTCCCGAATTAGCTTATATCTTATTTAAAAATAGAGATATTATCTCCTCATCCATAGCTCAACAACTAGATGAATGCGCAAATACCCGCGAACCATCGGATTTATCCATTATGTTTGGGTCTATATATACTGAAGATAAGACACACTTACTTACGGATATCTTTAACTTGGGAACTGATGAATATATTGATAATATGGCCGAATATTATAATGCTGATAAAAAAGACATTAAAGAATTAGTAGAATTAATGACCAAATATAATAATGCTGAAAATTCTGAAGAAAAAGAAAGTGCTTTAAAATCCTTCAATGCCAAATTAGCAAATATTTTAAGTAATTATTATCGTGACAAACATAACCTTAAAGATATTGATAAATACATTTTAGCTAGCCACGTATATAATGGCGAATTTAAATATTATAGCAATTTATTTAGTAATACCTTAAAAGTAACTTATAATGATCCAACTTATGGACCTTATGATTTATATTATGATACTCAGACGCATATGGATGTTTCTCAAACTATATATTTTGCCAAATTAGTTGAATTAATTAAAGAGAAGGGTAATAACCTTGATTATAATGATCCTGATTCTCGTTTCTTATTTTATTTAACAGCTTTAGCTTGTGATGATGAATTATACTATCATTATGATGAGGTAACTAACACTAAGACACCAGAGGAATTAGCTCGTGTCATTTATGATCGTGTCTTCTCTGTTAATGATGGATTTACTAATCTTAAGCCCCAAGTTTTATATGCCTATTTTTCGAATGGCAATATTAGCATAGAAGATATCTCTAGAGAGATGAATTCCCCTGATGATAATGCTTTCTCATTAGCTTTATACGCCGAATATGATAAGTGTCTAAGAATCGATGTTTTAGAAGGAAAGTTATCTGAAGAAGATTACGAGTATCGTCTTAATTGGGCATTAAAATGGTTATCTAAAGATGAAGAAGTATATAACATTTTAACTGATGCAATAAATAATAATTCTTCTTTATTCAGCGAATTAAAACTTTGCCCATTTGAGTATAATTATGCAAGGGATGACATTAAAAAGTATATTTATATACCAGAAGAGTAAATAAGGCCTAATTTTTAGGTCTTTTATATTGAATTAAAGTAAATAAAATTATATAATAAGGGGACTTAGGGGTGAAGAGATGAAATTAAAAAATCGTAAAAGATTAATGATGACTTTAATGTCCTTAATGCTTGCAACTACGGGTTGTTCCAGTAAAGAAGATAATAATCCACGTTATAATTATCAAGAAGCAAGTTATGAAATTATCGATGCCATAATTAATGGTCGTAGTTTCTATAATGATGATTATAAATCTGAAAAAGATAAATATGCCAAATTTTATCAAAATTATTTAGATAATTTTATTGCATATATGTCAAAGAGTCAATATGATGCTTTTATTACTTTAGCGCAAAATATGAATAAAGAAGAACGCAATGAGTATCCCGAAACTCTTGAATATATGAATTCGATGTTTAATGTTACTGACACTTCTTATGGTCGTGGCTTCTATAAAATATTTAATACGCGTCTTATTAACGATAACCTTACCTTTAATGGAAGAGTAGGTGGCAATATTTCTAATCATGTTAATACTTTAGTTGCCCTTGTTAATAATGATGAAGAATTATATCCTAGTATTTTTTCTGGAGATATTAATAATGTCATCGATTGTATTGTCAAAAATACGGGAATTGATGATCGCGAGTTAGTTGAAGAATTAATTCTTAAGATGGATTTATATACGGACAATGTCTCGTATATTGATTACAAAAGTGAAATGATAAAAAACTCCTATGAAGATCGCATAAAGGAGATTATTCGCAAACTTATTGATGCCAAAAAGGCAAAAGATAAAGAATTTGCTGATTCTTTATATGCCAAACTTTTAAGGGAAAGCACATATTATGGCTATGATACTTATGAGATTATTCCTGGTATAACTTTAAATAGTTTTGATGTTATTGTTTATGAAGAAGAGGGCAAATATGCTATTCGCAATATTTATAAATTATATTTATATAGAATTAGAACAATTGAAGATATCCGCGCTT
>CAMWQX010000107.1 GCA_947176475.1 uncultured Bacillota bacterium | reverse complement strand
TCCATATATATTCAATAATATCGTTGTTTTGGGATATTATTTTATGAATTTATTTGTGATTAGTAATATTAATTCATATGATCAAGATGATGCTAATCATATTATGACTTCGATTATTACTGGTGCTAGTAGTTATAATCAATATAAGTTAAATATGATTTATAAAAAGAATATTGAATTAGAGACATTAGTTGAGCAA
The DNA here is from genome assembly GCA_947176475.1 of uncultured Bacillota bacterium. Classification (GTDB taxonomy): domain Bacteria; phylum Bacillota_I; class Bacilli_A; order RF39; family UBA660; genus CAG-582. Next base: position 5,081 of record CAMWQX010000107.1, on the reverse strand, counting down.
TATAACACAGTTGTTCGTAAAACTAAAATGTATGCTCCAAATGATGGCTTGAAGGCAAGAGTTGTAGCAGTTGATGAGATATATCGTCGTATATATGAGATTTTTAATAAACGTCACTTTAATGTGTTTATTAAAGTCTTTATGGCATCATTTAATGAATTTGAAAAAAGAGTTAATAAAGTTATAAAAGAAAATATATAAGAGAGGTTAGATGCTATGTTTAATGAAAATAAGGTTAAGCAAGTAATTAATGCGATAAAAGAAAATCATTTATCAGCTATGGATGATGAAGGATTAGCTAGATTGCTATCAATTCTTAGCCCTAAAGAATTTGATGAGTTTGAACTTTTATCTTATAAAGAATTAGGTGGAATAGAAGCTATGATTCGCGTAAGTAGAGTTAAATCTTTAGTTAGTTTAATGGTTGATCGTGATTTATATCGCATAAAGAATAGTGAATTTTATGCATATTATTTAGCATCTTTAGCCAATGGAAGGTATATTGAATACTTTTCTACATTAAAAACGGAAGAGTTGGCAGATTTAAAAAAATATATTTATTTTAGTGTCGATGAAAACAATGAGCATCAGAAAAGTGGAGCGGAGAAAATTATTCGCATCATTACTAGCGAAATTGCCAAAAGAGATACAATTAAAAAACCTCGTCTTGTTGCTTGACGAGGTTTTATTTTATTATCTGTTGTAGAACTCAACAACTAGGTTTTCATTGATTTCCGCATTTAATTCAGCTCTTTCAGGTAATCTAAGATAAGTACCTGATAATTTTTTAGCGTCGAATTCAACAAATGCAGGTTTAGTAACGTTAGCTTCAAGAGAAGCTTTAATAGCAGGATGCTCTAAAGATTTTTCTCTAACAGCGATTACATCACCTGGTTTGCATAGATATGATGGAATATCAACTTTATTACCATTTACCATTATATGTCCATGATTAACTAATTGTCTAGCAGCACGTCTAGTGTTGGCAAGACCCATTCTATATACTAGATTATCAAGTCTTGATTCTAATAATTTTAAGAAGTTTTCACCATGAACACCTTTCAATTTAGAAGCTTTATCGAAAAGACGTCTAAATTGTTTTTCATTTAAGCCATACATAAATCTGATTTTTTGTTTTTCTTGTAATTGGATACCATATTCAGAAACTTTCTTTCTTCTTCCAGCACCATGTTGTCCTGGAGCAAAAGGACGTCTTGCAATATCTTTTCCATTTTCTAATGTAGAAAAACCATATCTTCTAGATTTTTTGTAAGCTGGTCCAGTATATCTTGACATTAAATTTTTTCTCCTTTCTTTATATTTCATAGTAAAGGAATTATCTAACTACTAATTAGGGTGTTTAATCATCTTTCCCTTAGGCAGTTTAAGTTACTAGAACTATTTCAATTAAACACATTAATTATTGATAGATAGACTGCCAATAACTACGCACTTATCAATATACACTAATTATATGTAAAAGTCAATGATTTTAGGATTAATAAGGGAGATAGTATTTATAAATTAATCTCTTAATCCTTTAAATAATCTTTTGGCATTAGTATCTAAGGCACGTTCAAGTTCTTTATATTCCATTTCTCTAAGCTCTTGAATTTTTTGAAATACGGCACGTCCATCTTGTGTTGGGTCATCACTCATATAAGGATAATCAAGTTCAATAAGTAAATTATCTAGAGGAACATTTCTAACGCACTCTAATGATCTTTTGGCATTGGGACGGGTTATAGGTTTTCCAACTGAAATATATCCATCACGTCTAACAATTTCTTCAAGCGCAAACATATTGGGTTGGAAACAGTGGAAGACAAAACCATAATGAGCAGGATGTTTCTTTAAAAGATCTAATATTTGTTCATTAGTATTGTTGGCGTGAATGATGATAGGTAATTTTAAGAAGTTAGCTACTTCAATGGTTTCAATAAATTTTCTCGCTTGAGGTATGAATTCGCCAGCACTATCAATTCCGGTTTCACCAATGGCAACTACACGAGAACGATTAGGACTATATTGACATAATTCTACGATGCTTTCCACTTTTCCATCATGTAATGGATGGATTCCTAGGGCACAGTAGAATTTTTCACTATTTCCGCTGATTGCTAAAGCCTCTTTATTGGTTTCTTCATCTAGACCGACGTTGATAACTTTATCGAGATAGTCGACATTTTGGATACGAAATATTTCGGTTTCAACATTTGGTAGATCACGAGAATTAATATGAGCATGAGTATCAATCATAATAGCACTTCCTTTAAGTGATTTTTATTATAGCATAATATTTTGTTTTTGAGATAAATTTTTAACTTTTATTAATGATTAGTTTATGATAAAATTAATAATAGGGAAAAGGGTGTCATATATGGGAGAGTTACAAAGTCATTTTAAAATGGATTATAGTAAGATTTTGCCTAAGACAGAGAATATTGTACGTGGAAATAAATTTCGTATAACAGTTCTTTCAGAGATACTTGTACGTCTTGAATATTCAGAGACGGGTCTTTTTGAAGATCGTCCAACAGAACTTGTTATGAATCGTAATTTTCCAAAGGTTAATTTTGAAAAAAAAGAAGATGCCAAATATGTGACGATTAAAACCAATTATTTTACTTTAACTTATCAAAAAGAGATGCCTTTTATGGGAACTAAAGTTAGTCCTGATCAATATTTGCGAATTGATTTAAATAATACAGATAAATATTGGTTCTTTAATCATCCGGAAGTTAGAAATTTTAGAGGTACTTCATTTTCTTTAGATGGAGCAGAAGGTCATGCTAAATATGGAAGAGGATTATATAGTACGGATGGTTTTGTCTCATTAGATGATTCGCATAATTTAATTTTTAATGAAGATGGCACTTTAGGAAAGAGAAATGATAAGAGAATAGATACTTATGTATTTATGTATAGACGTGATTTTGGTGCTTGTTTAAAGGATTATTTTACTTTAACTGGATACCCACCATTAATTCCTAGATATGCATTAGGTGTGTGGTGGAATAGAAATATTGAATATAGTGCTAAAGATATTGAAAAGTTAGTATTTAATTTTAATAAATATAAAATTCCATTATCAATAATAATGTTAGGAGATAAATGGCATAGGCCAAATGCGAAGATTAAATCGGGTTTATCTTTTGATGAAAAATTATTTAAAAAACCCAAGAGAGTAGCAGATTTTTTACATGGTAAGAATATTCGCTTGGCGGTAAAGGTCAATCCGATGGAAGGAATAAGTCCAACAGAGGATTATTATTTACCATTTAAGAGTGCATCAGGTCTTGAGGGAAATGGAATACTTCCTTTTAATGTCTTCAATAAAAATGTCCTTAGTGCTTATTTTGATTATTTAATTCATCCTTTAATGAATTATGGTGTAGATTTCTTTTGGGTAGATTATGATAATATCAATGACTTAGTTAACCTAAGAGCTTTAACGCATTATCACTTTGATGATTTTAAACAGATAACTAATAGACGAGGAATAACTTTAGCTCGTAATGCTTTAGTAGCAGCACATAGATATCCAATTCACTATACGGGTGAAATGGTTGTTAGTTGGAAGAATTTAGAGTTATTGCCAACATTTAATTCAACGGCTTCAAATATTGGTCTTTCATGGATATCTAATGATATAGGAGGATATACGGGAGGAGTTGAAGATGGAGAGTTATTTGCCCGTTTTGTGCAATTTGGCTGTTTTTCTCCTATTTTAAGGTTATCAGCAGATGAAGGTAGATATTATAAAAGAGAGCCTTGGAGATGGGATATTACAACACAATCAGTATGTAGTCAATATATGCGTTTAAGACATGCTTTAATTCCATATCTTTATAGTGAGGCATATCGTTATAGCAGGGTTGGTTTACCTTTAGTTCAACCGCTTTATTATCGTTATCCAGAAATATATGATGAACCTCTATATAAGGCTGAATATTATTTTGGATCTAATCTTTTTGTAGCACCGATTACCACTAAACGAGATCGATTGATGGAAAGAACGGTTTTAAGATTATTCTTACCAGAAGGAACTTGGTATGATTTTACCAATGGAAAAAGATATGCTGGGGGAAAAAGGTATACGACCTTCTATAAGCAGGAAGATTATCCGGTTTTTGCCAAGAGTGGAACAATTATTCCAATGGCGATATTAGATGAAAAGAATTTAAATGATACTAATCCACCAAAGAATATGGAATTACATATATTCCCAGGAGCAAGTAGTACATATGAATTATATGAAGATGATGGAATTTCTTCTTTACATGAGCAAGGATTTTATATTGTTACCAATATTGATTATACTTATCAGCAAAATAACTTTACGGTTATCATCCGTCCGATTGCTGGTAAGAGTGGTATTATTCCAGATCATCGTGCATATCGTATAAGATTTAGAAATACGAGAGAACCAGATGATGTCATCATACACGTTGGTAATGAAAAAGTTAAAGGTGTTACAACTTATGTCGATGACAATGATTTTGTTGTTGAATTACCACCACTTTCAACATTAAAACAGATTACAGTTAATTGTAAGGGTAAAGATATTGAAATAGATGCCTTAAGATTAGTTAATGATGATATTGAATCAATCTTAAATGATTTACCTCTAGCAACCAAGATAAAAAATGTTATTGGTGAAGTATTATTGAGTGATGCTCCAATAAAACAAAAACGTATTGAAGTACGTAAATTGAAAAAATTGGGTGTTAACCAAAAATATATCAATTTATTCATAAAATTACTTGAATATCTAGCAGAAGTCTAGTATAATGGTTTTCAAGCAGATGAAGAAAAAGTAGTAATAGATGAAAGTCTTTTTAGAGAGCTTGTGGTTGGTGAAAATAAGCAAGATAAATAGTCTATGAACTTGTTTTTGGATGTGTTAGGTTAGACTCTTTATCGTCTAAATGAGTATAATTAAGGTGGTACCACGATTCTTCGTCCTTTGGATGGAGAATTTTTTTATTTAAGGAGGTTATATGGATTTAGTAGTAGAGAATATTGTTACTTATTTTATGGTGCTTATTGTTTTAATACTAGTGCTATATATATTTGAA
>CAMWQX010000106.1 GCA_947176475.1 uncultured Bacillota bacterium | reverse complement strand
GTATAATAGAATTTTAAATCAGAATAATCTGTTGCATCAATTAAACAATAACCATTATATTTGCTATTTTTAGGTTTTAAATCATTAATATTAATTAAATAATAGCCACTTACCGTTATACCATTTAAATCATTGATTTTATTCTCTAAGTTTTTTTGAAATTCGAGAAGACTTTCGGAGAAAATTTGCGTAGCACTTAAGTTATTTTCAACGCTTAATATACCTTTTAGGCTCGTGCCTTCTTTTTCGAAATTTGCTTTAAATTCTATTTTTATATATATCGTTTTATGAGATTCAATGGCGACATTATAAATTAAAATATTGTTGTTATTGATGCGATTGTTTTTACTTACTTGTTCATATACTCCATCTAAAGAATCAGCATAAGATACATTATAGGTTAGCTCATCATTGCTAATATCGGCATCTTTTAAATGAATAGCAAAACTTATAGATTTGTCTTGTTCATTTTCGATTTTGATGGTTTTACTTGTAAGATTACCAAAAGAGATGTGTTCATCAATCATATTACCTTTAAAGTAAGTTATCTTTAATTTATCTTTACCAATTAAAACATTGGTTTCGACATCTTTAACTAAATCATTAATACTATCCTCTTTTTCTTCAAGAAAAATCATGCTTGTAATAAGAATAGTAATTATTACTATAATCATAATACCGAATAATATTTTTTTCTTCATATTATTTCACCTAGTATAATTATAAATAATAATGTTTTTTTTTACAAGCACTAGTCTTTAACTCGGAAAATTAAGGTTATTATAAAGGCCATTATAATAGAGGTAACTATGCCGATGGAAACTCCTGATAACATATTTAGGATACCTTCAGAAATAGCGGTTTTGTAAAGGGTGTTACCAAAGGACATGATAACAACACTTGCTCCACCACCAAAGTATGCAATAAATCTATCATAGATGCCAAAGAAGCCTAAAAATGCTCCAATCATGCAGAATAAACTCGTAATGTGTCCACTAGTAAGACGAGTATTATCTTTAATTATTTGGGCAATTAAACAAACAATTCCAGTAAATATAAAGGATTTAATAATCATGAGTTCACCTCGATTTCTATGGCATGGGCAATAGCTGGAATACTGGCTTTTTGGTTTACTAAAGTAGGATTGTGAAGAGCGCCTGTTCCAACTAGTAAAATTCTTTTATATTTTTTATTGTGAATTATTTTATTAAAGAAGACAAATGGTAAAACACTTGGTCCACTTCCACCCATGTATTTTTGTTGTCCCTCTTTATAAATGCTACTTCCCGCATCACATATGTTACGGAAGTTCATAATGTTATATTCCGTCTTTAAAAGGTATTCTAAAAATTCAAGGCCAAGTTTACCTAAATCTCCAGTAAGAATAATGTCATAATCATCAATAGTTTTTCCGTTATTTATTAAATGTTCATGGATAGTCTTAGCTGCGGCTGGTGCCATAATAGCACCCATATTAGCAACATCTTTGATATCATAATCGACAACACTTCCAATAGTTCCCGAAATAACTTTATATTTAGTTTGGGTATTGGTAATAATAGCTCCACATGATGCTGTTATTGTGGATGTGGTATAACATGATTTTAAGGAACCATATTCATTAGGAAAACGAAATTGTCTTTCACTTCCTAAGATATGTGAACTGGTAAGTAAACAGGCCGTTTTAAGTTGTTTACTTGTTATCATATTAGAACCGATTATCATGCTTTCAACGAAAGATGCACAAGCACTATAAACACCTAAAAATGATTTATTGTAATTCTTAGCTGTGGTATTCATGATTCCCAATTGGTTAGATAAATCACCACCGATTATAAGATCAAATTTATTTCTTTGAAGCAAGTTATTAACAACCGTTTTTTGCATTTTTAATTCGGCTCTTTCAGGAGTTTTTTCCCCATAGTAATAATCTTTCATATACATATCGACATTCTTGATATAGCCTTTTTCCTCATCGGGAGAACAAATCGAAAACCAATCACAGATATAGACATTATTAAAACTCATACTAACCATAATAAACACCTCACTAGAGCTAAGATGCTAGCTGCAATTACACCATAGAGAATGACACTTCCCGCTAGTTTGAGAAAGTTAGCACCTATTCCGGTAATAAATCCCTCTTCTTTATACTCTAAGGCAGCAGAAGACACCGAATGAGCAAATCCCGTTATCGGAATAATTACGCCCATTTTTAAATAATCGACAATGGTGTCGAATTTACCTAATCCCGTTAAAAGGGATGCAACAACAATCCATGCAATAAGCATGACATCTACTCCTAAAGATGAGACAAGTATTTCCGACATAGCACCAATTAAGCCACCCGAAAAAAAAGCAATAAAGGCATTTTCTAGTCGCTTTTCCTTAGGAGTTAAATTTTTTACAACACTTTGATAGTTCATAAGAAAACCTCCATTATTATTATGGAGGTTATGCGGAAATATATTCGAGAATTTTTTTCTTACTTTTGAGTTCAATTCTTGAGACATTAACTTGGCTTATTCCAAGCTTCTCAGCTACTTCTTGTTGAGTCATATCACATTGATAACGATATTTCATTACTGCAGATGATAAAGGATCTAACGCATCAAGTGAATCACTTAAAAGAATTAAATCATCATTTACTCCCTCAACACCAATTTGAATACCTGCCATTTCGTCATCCAAACTGAACATATCTTCAGCAACGCGCATTACATATTCTGCTTCCGTTATGTCTATTTCCAAATAGGCACATATATCTTCTAAAGTTGCTTCACGACCTAATACTTGAGTAATGTATGATCTTGCTTTATTGATGTTTTTATATATCTTCAAGCAATCTTTATTAAGTTTTATATTACGGCTCTTGATTGTCAGTTCATACATTTCTCCAAAAATATATTTGTAGGCATATGAACTAAAAGGAACAGATGTGTCTTGATAATTATTATATGCTTTTATTAGTCCCAAACAACCGGCTTGATATAAATCTTCTTTTTCTACATTATAAAATTTGCGAGCTATACTATAGATTAATAATTCGTTTTCCGAAATTATGTCATCCATTAAATTTTTAACAATTCTAAAGCCACTAATTCATTTGATAAGTTATCAAGATCTAATTTATTTTCTTTGGAATTTATAAGTAATACTTTTCCTTTATGTTTTTTTATACAACTGCTACTTTCCTTTATTACCTCTTTGCCTACATTATCTAATACTTGCAGATTATTAAGGTTATAAATCATGTACTTTATCTTATAATCATTAATAATAGGTAAAGCATACTCTCTAAATCTTGGTGCTGTCGTTTCATTAAGATTCCCCTTTAATCTTATAAATAAAATTCCCTTCTTATACTCCAAATTAATCTTCAACATATTTATCACCCAAATAAGTTATACCAATTAGTAAGATGCTTTAAAATGCTTTCGACAAAGTGATACAATATCCGCTATTATGTTATGTAAAATTAGATATCACTAGTAGACATTTTCAAACTTTTGTAGTATAGTAATAGGTACCTGAGAGCTTTATATACTTTTTATTTAAGGAGGAAAAATGAAAAAGAATGATGCAGTTACGTCTGTATTTGCTTTAGGTGGCTTAGGCGAAGTTGGTAAAAACATGTATGTCATTGAATATATGAATGAACTTGTTATTATCGATGCCGGAGTTATGTTTCCCGAAGATGATCTTTTGGGAGTTGACTATGTAATTCAAGATGTAACATATTTAAAACAAAATGAAGATAAAATTAAAGCTTTAATAATTACTCACGGACATGAGGATCATATTGGAGGAATTACTTTCCTTTTACAGAATGTTAAAATACCAACAATATATGGATCAAAGATTGCTACTGAGTTAATTAAGAAAAAATTAAATGATAAGAATATGAATTATGAGAATTTAGTGATATTTGATAAAGATACAGTTATTAAATATAAAAATATATCTGTAGAATTTATTACAACTACACACTCAATTCCCGATTCATTTGCTATCGTAGTACATACGCCAAATGGTACAATCGTACATACAGGAGACTTTAAATTTGATTTAACACCTATTGGTCCTATGGCTGACTTACATAAGATGGCTATGTTAGGTTCTAAAGGAGTTAAGTTATTATTAAGCGAAAGTACGAATGCTTTATCTCCAGGTTTTTCGGCGAGTGAAGCAATTGTCGATGAGGCTTTAGGTGATGTTTTTGCAAAGGCGAATACGAATCGTATAATTCTTGCAACTTTTGCATCTAACATCTTCCGTATTAAACATATAGTTGAAACTTGTCGCCAAAATAATCGTAAGATTATTACATTTGGTAGAAGTATGGAAAATGCTAAAGATATCGCTATTAAGAATGGGTTAATCAAAGATACTTCGATATTTATCGATATGAATGCAGCTAAGGATTTAAAAAAATCAGAAATATGTATATTATGTACAGGATCTCAGGGTGAACCTTTAGCTGCATTATCGAGAATTGCCAATGGTGTTCATAAACAAGTACAATTATTACCAGATGATATTATTGTATTTGCATCGAACCCTATTCCAGGTAATTCAGCAAGCATTAATAGAATTATCAACAAATTATATTTAAAGGGAGTTAAAGTTTATACAAACTCATTCTTCCCTAACATTCATACATCGGGGCATGCTAAGGCTGAAGAATTAAAATGGATGATGAGATTAATTAAGCCAGAATATCTAATGCCAATCCATGGTGAGTATCGCATGTTAAAGGAACATCAAAACTTAGCTATTAGCTGTGGTATTCCTGAAGATCATACTTTCATTTGTAAGAATGGTGATGTAGTCATTATGGATAATGAAGGTGTTCATAGAGGCAAACGAGTTCAAGCTGGGGATGTCTATGTAGATGGTTCACGTATTGGCGATATCGGATCTGTTGTTATTAAAGATAGAAAGTTAATGAGTAAAGATGGTGTTTTAGTTACCATCGTCAATATTGATACAGTTAATCATAATCTACTTATTAAGCCAAATATTACAACACGTGGCTTTGTACTAGTTAATGAAAATGCTGAGTTAATCCATGAAATTGAAGCTAAGGTTGCGGAAATAGTTAATCGTGCTTTAAGTGGTAAATACAATCTAACAGATTTAAAGAATCAAATCATTTTGGAACTTAATCTTTTTATCAATGAGAAAATGGGTAGAAGACCAATGATCTTACCAGTTATCATGGAAGTTAATAAAGCAAAATAAAAGACGAATAATTCGTCTTTTTTTTGTGGGATATTTTGACATT
>CAMWQX010000105.1 GCA_947176475.1 uncultured Bacillota bacterium | reverse complement strand
ATAAAAATCATCAGTTCCAATACAAATATCGGCATTGTTGTCTATATTAAATAATTTCTTAACCATTTCATCAGAATAAGAGTGAAAATCAATAATGAGACATCTGTCATATTTTTTTAGAATATTGGTAACTATTTTATCTAATTTATGATGATGTTTATCATAGTAAGATTTGATAATATATTCGCGATATTGGGAATTAGGAATAGTGATGGTATTATTACAGTCTTTAGTGTAGATTACACCCATACCTTTTTCTGCCATAGATTCTTTGGTATCATCCTTAAATTTTTCGACATCACAGAATATCCTAGAATATTTAAAAACTAATTTATGAGCTTTATTAGGTGCTAACTTATCCATTAATAAATCACTTAAGAAGATATTACTTTTTTGGATGTAATTCTTATCTTTTATACATATATTCCAAAACTTCTTAGGTATCTTAGTAGATGAGTGGGGGATATGAAATAGAATATGAGACATTTTCTTCCTCCTTTTGTATTCTAATTTATATAAAAATTATAACAAATATTTAGGCATATTAAAACTCGAAATACTTGATTTCGAGTTATTGTTAAGTTGGTGCAGGTAACAGGACTTGAACCTGCACGGATCACTCCACTAGATCCTAAGTCTAGCGCGTCTGCCAATTCCGCCATACCTGCAAATAAAAAATGGTGGATCTTGTAGGACTCGAACCTACGACCGCCCGGTTATGAGCCGGATGCTCTAACCAACTGAGCTAAAGATCCATTTCCTCACTGCCTTATAAATATAACATAAATTTTCGATGAGTGCAATAACAATTTATCAATTTATTGATTTATGTTATTATATTGCTGTGGAGGTTATTTTATGCTTGATAATATTTTAAAAGATAAAAATGTCTTTATATTTGATTTAGATGGGACTTTAATTGATTCCGTAGGAGTATGGAACAAAGTTGATCAAAAACTACTTAGAGATTTAGGTGGTGTGGAAGTATCCGAAGATGTTATCAATATAAATAGGGATCATATATTAGGCTCTTCAACATCGGGAACTCCTTATGAGGATTATGTGCAATATTTAAAAGAAAAGTATAATTTAGATAAACCAGTGGAGGAATTATATAGCTACCGAAGATCTATTGCGAATGCCATTTTAGAAACCGAAGTAAAGCTTCAACCTTATGCGAAAGAGTTAATTGAAGTGTTAAAAGAGTTAGGAATGACGCTTATTTTGGCAACGACGACGACTAAACGCAATATAAATACTTATATTAATGATAATGAGGATACTAAGGGATTGGATATAGCAAATAGTTTTTCTTTAATTCTTTCGGTAGAAGATGTAACACATTCCAAACCAGATCCTGAGATATTTTATAAGGTAATAGAGATGTCTTCTATAGAAAGAAGTGCGGCAATAGTAATTGAAGATAGTCTTGTGGGAGTTAAAGCAGCTAAGGCTGCTGGGTTAGATGCCATTGCGGTAAGGGAAGAACATTCTAATGAGACAACTGAAGAATTGGAAAATTTAGCTGATGCTTATATAGATTCTTTGAAGGAAATATATGATTTTTATGCTAAAAATATTTGATATTTAGATTAAGATCCATTTTATGGACATGAATTCAAAATTTAAATTACTATTAATTTAATACTTTATAATAAGTTTCAATTATTAAATTTTCTTTTTTGGGAAGTAGTCAGATTTACTTGATTTTTTCTAAAAAGGTATATAGAGTACAATATAAATAAATACTTAATGGGGGGATTTTAAGTGAAATTGTATTATTCTCGATTACAAATTGAATTGACTCGTAGATGTAATCAAAAATGTGCTGATTGTTGTAGAGGTGATGAACAGAAAGTCGATATAAGTAAAGAAATTATTGATGCTTTTTTTGAAAAAAACGATATTTATCATATTGGAGTTTTGCTGTTTTCTGGCGGAGAACCTACTTTAAATGGTAAAATGCTTGAATATTTTGTCGATAAAATAATAGAAAAAGATATTGATGTAGATATGTTTATTCTTAGTATTAATGGTTTATCTTATAGTGAAGAGTTCGTGAGTGGCTTAAACAAATTGCGAGATTATATTATTCTAAAAAGCGGAAGAGAAAGACTTTATCCTGGACGTCTTATGGTAACTCAAGATCAATTTCATAAAGACGCTGATAAAGAAGTAATAGAAAAATTAAAACATTTATCTTATTTTTCGCCTGTTGAAAAACATGAAATGGAAGAAGAAAATATTTTACCTTATGGTAGAGCATATGAAAATGGGTTAAGTAAGCAGGAGCCTGATTTAAGTAAATTAACTGATTATCAAAAAAATTACAAAGTAAAAGAATATGAGGGATCTACTTATTTAGTTATTGAATACCAATATATATCAGCAAATGGTAATGTAGTAAATGATGGATGTCAATCCTACGACTTAATGGATGAATATGCATTAGGAAATGTGCAAAAACAATGTATTGAAGAAATTTATATAAAAGGATCGGAAATTGACAAGCGTTTAAAATATATATAATTATTTTATGTAAATTCATTTTTTATCCGTTTTTATGCTAAAAATGTGGTAAAAAAGGCCAAAAATCCCTAAATTTAGGTTATTTTTTGATAAAAGGGCAATAAAATTTGCTTTTTTTTTATTTATGTGTTAGAATAGTCGGCATCTTGAAGGGGGAAAGAGGTATTATGAAAACAGCAAGAAAGATTTTTACATTAATTTTAATTTTAGCAGTAATGCTATGTGGAGGTATTAGTTTTGCTCAAGCAGCAACTAGTATTCCTGATTCAGTTGTAACGGATCCTGAAAGAGAAGTTGAATATATTAAAAACTTCCCAGTAATCGTTAAATCAGCTGGAAATGGTAAATATTATATTTACTGTATGAACTTAAGTGCTACTTATGGTGGTGGTATTCAGTTCAATAAAACAGGAGTGGTTGATCCTGGATATACATATATCTTAAATAATAAACCAAATACAGGAGATAAAGATAAAGATTTCTATATCATGCAAATGGCTGTTTGGTATTATGAAGATTATTTAAATCAAAATAATTTCAACCTAGTATCAGAAGTAAAGAAGTATATTATCGCTCATAAAGATACTGAAGAAGTAAGCAAAAAGATTTATGCTTTATACGAAGGTGCTAAAAACTATAAAGAAGTTGCTGGAGAGTTATCAATAGATAAAGCAAAAGTAACATTCGTAAAAGATGGAGATTACTTTGTATCAAGTGAAATCAAGATATATAGTAAAAATTTAAAGGGAAATATTAAATATTCCTTAAGTAAAGCTCCAGCTGGTGCAATGATCGTTAGAGGATCAAAGGAAGATACTGTAAGAGTTAAAGTACCAGTTGCAAAAATTGATCAAGGAAAACAAATAACATTGAGTATGAATGTTGAAGGAGAATATTCAAAATATACAGGATATTATTACTTCCATAGTTCAAAATATCAAAAGTTATTATTCCAAGACGCTATTGAAACTACAACAGTTTTAAAAGATTCTATTGAAATGACAGTTGGTCATTTAGTAGATAATTTCGAAGTTAATATCAGTAAGACTGATGTAACAGGAGAAAATGAAGTAGAAGGAGCTACATTAGTTATTAAAGATAAAGATAACAAAGTTGTAGATCAATGGGTTTCTACAAAAGAAACACATAAAGTCACATTAAAAGTTGGTGAATATACATTAACAGAAATCTTAGCACCAAAAGGATATAAGTTAAGTAAGACTACTGTATCATTCAAGTTAGACTTAAGAGGAGACTTATATACAAAGAATGAAAAAGGTGAATGGGTTAAAGTTAATAAAGTCATCATGATTAATGAATTAATTGATGTTGTAAGTTTCGCTAAGAAAGATGCCAAAACAAATAATTATCTAAGTGGTGCTAGATTATCTATTAAAGATGAAAAAGGAAACGTCGTTCATGAATTTACATCAACTGAACAAGTATATCAAGTTGCTTTAGATCCAGGACGTTATACTTTATCAGAAATAAGTGCACCAAAGGGATACTTACTAAGTAATGAAATTGTTGCATTTGAATTAGAATATGATGGAACAGTTAAAGTTAAAAATAATAAAGGGGAATATATCGATAGTGCAATTATAACTTTCTATAATACACCAGAGACTAAACAAGAAGTTCCAGTACCTGCAACAGGTAAGGAAGCAACTTTACTAATTATAGGTGGTATTGCATTATTAATTGGTGGTGTAGCTTGTGCTAGAAAGACTATCAAAGAATGTTAAGATCACCCTTAGCATTCTTTTCTGTTTTATAGGTTTGGTTCTAATAACATATACATATTTTGATGGAATAAAGTCGAATTTATTTAATCAAAAGAATATAGAATTATTAGAACAAGAAATAGTTATTTCGGAAGAATTAGAGGAAATTGATGAGGAAGTACCAACAACAACTAGTGTGGTAACTAATCCCGTTTCTAATGAAGATAGAAGAGATAATTATATTGGTTACTTAGAAGTACCAGATGTGAATATTAAAAGAGGGTTCGTGGCAATGGATTCTAAATATAACTCCGTTGGATACAATGTGATGTTAATTAAAGGATCAGATATGCCAAATGTAAAAAACGGCAATTTAATATTAGCAGCTCATCGAGGAAATAGTTCTGTATCATTTTTCGATAAGCTATATAAATTAAATATGGGAGCCGAGGCTAGTGTAACATACAACAATAAAAAGTATATATATAAATTAAAATATACATATACAGTACCAAAGGTTGGTAAAATTACGATATCTCGTAATGGAGATATAAATACACTTACACTTATAACGTGTACAAGAAATGATAAAAAAACACAGACGGTATTCATATTTGAATTAGAAAGTGTTAAATAAGGGGGAAAATAATATGCCAGAGTTATCAATAATGGAAATGGTAAAGTATGCTCTTGAAACTTTAGTAGAATCAAAGGTATTCATCTTAGTAATATTAGAGTTAGCAATATTACTTATATCATTAGTATTTAGTAAACTTATGGATAAAAAGGTTGTAAAGATAACTTCAGTAGCTGCCAGTGTATTAGTATTATTATTCTATATAAGTAATTATGTTGAAACATTAAAGATATTTATTGATAATGTCTCAACAAAGCTAGTGGAATTGATATATTTTCCCACTACATTAGAATTTATGGGGATAATGATAGTATCATTTATAATAATGGCATTTACTTTAGTAAATAAGATAAATGGTAATGTGATTATGTTTATTAATACCGCTTTACCAATCGTAATA
>CAMWQX010000104.1 GCA_947176475.1 uncultured Bacillota bacterium | reverse complement strand
GAATATTTAATCAAGGCAAGTTTTAACTATGCTAATATTGAAGTTAAAGTTAAGGAAAAAGATATAAACGAAGCAGTCATTAATGCTTTAACTATCTTGACATCCATTGATTTTAATTATGATGTTGTTAAAAACTTGTTACAAGATGATAAATTGAGTTCTAAAGAAGAACAAGTGGATGTATTTAAAGGAGACTTATCCGAAGATGCATACTTGGATATAGAAGATGAGATATATACGGATGATGAAAATAAGGATCCGGATATGATCAATTAGAAAGTAGGATGAAAATAATGGGAGTAGTTGATAAACTAAAAAAGATTCTATTTGACGAAGAAGACGTAGAAATTCCTGTTAACAGTGATGAACTACCAGAAAGAGAACTAAGAATAGTTGCCGATAAAGAAGAAAAAAAGGTCGCAACTCGTAGTTCTAAAAGAGAAACCGAACCTGCAAGAAGTTTAAAGGATTATCACATTGATGAAGATGATGAAGATACCATTGTCGAACTTAAATTGCCTAAAGAAGAAGAGGAAGAGGAAAAGCCTCCTGTCCAAGAAAAACGCATCAAATTTCCAATTGATGATTTTGATGATTTCGATGACGATGACGACGATGATGATTATATTCCTAGCAGAAGTACCCGCGAAGAAGAACCAAAGGCTACACCTTCTAGAAATGAATCTTCAAGAATACCAAAATATATCAGTGATATCACAAGTGAACCTAAGAAGGAACCAAGAGAAGAAAAAGATTATCGCAAGATTATTCATGATTTAGATGAGGAAAACAAGAAACCTTTTGAAGTAACTCCAATTATTTCACCAGTATTTGGTGTCTTAAATAAAAATTATAAACAAGAAGAATTAGCCGAGAAAAAGGCTCAAATAACGCAAACAAATAGTGGAGCTAAGACAAGATTATATGGTCCTGTTAGTTATAATGATGCACCACTTCCAAAACCTCCTGTTTTTGAAGCTAAAAAGACTGGTTTAAAAGAGGAATTAGTCGAATTAAATTCCACTATATCGGATCTTATCAGTGATAAAAAAGAAGTTGATGAAAGCGATATCGAATTACCTGCTAAAATTACTCCAGAAAGTGATTTATCAGAGACTATTGATATTCCAAAGATTCTTGAGAATATAGATGACGATGATGATGACGATTTAATCATTGAAACAGAAAATTATGACGAAATACCATCTAGTATAGAAACTTCTACTAAGGGGCATACTAGTATTGAAGATGCATTTGAACCAACTAGTGAATTTGATTCTATAACTGATTTAGATCGCGAAGTTGAAAAGAGAAGTATCGAAGAAGAACTAGATGAAGAAGAATATGAAGAAGACGAACCTATAAGCTATGAAGAGGAGTTTGTATCTTCTCATAAAATCGAAGAAGATGACCTTGAAGACGATGGATTAGAAGAAGTTGAAATCAAGGAAGATAAAGTTGTCAATAAGAAACGCAATACTCGTAAAACGGAGATAGTTGAAGAAAAAATCGAAGATGACGAAATTGATGATGATGTTGATGATGATGAGAGAATTTATGAAGAATTTGAAAAAGAAGATGATGATCATCTAACCGATACCATAGAAACCGATTTATTTAACTTAATTGATTCTATGTATAAAGATGATGAAGATGAAGATAGTGAGGATGAATAATGGAAACATTAGTTACAGTCTTACCAATCATCATTGATATATTATTAATTATTCTTTTAGTTATAGGTATTATTTTACTAATAAAGTGCATAAGAATTATTGATAAAGCTCGTGACCTAATTCAAAACGTTGAAGATAAGGTCAACAGTTTAAATGCATTATTCTCTGTAGTCGAAATGTTTAATTCGAAAATAGCATTAATTACAGAAAAAGTGACATCTACTATTGAAGGTTTTATTACTAAAATTTTCAATAGAAAAAATAAAGATGAATATGATGAAGAAGATGAATTAGAAAGTATCTTAGAAAAGGAAGGAAATGAATAATATGAGTAAGAAAAAAAGTTTAGGAGCATTATTAGCAGGTGTTGGTGTAGGTGTTGGTCTTGGAATGCTTTTTGCACCAAAGAGTGGTAAAGAGACAAGACAAGATATCAAAAAACAAGCTGATAAAGCTGTAAAGAAAGTTAAAGAAATTGATTTAAATAAAGTAAAAGAGGACTTAGTACGTGATTTCGATAAGTTAAAAAAAGAACTAGCTGATATGGATAAGGAAAAAGCTAAAAAATTAATCACAACTAAGGGAAAAGAATTAGCTAAGAAAGCCAATGAATTAATGGAAGCAGCTAAAGAAAAAAGCGCTCCTATGATTGAAAAAACAGCTAAAGATATTAAAAAGAAATTATCAGATATGTTTGCTGATCTTTCCGAAAAATTGGATGACTAAAGCCTATGAATATTGAAGGAAATATATACATTACATATTTGGAATCAATCGGCGTACACCGTGTAGTCGGTGTTAGACCTGTATCTAAACCACGTAAAGAGCGGGACAAGAAGGGAAAAAACGGCCGAAATTCCGCATATAATGGAACTATTTCTTTCAATGAATGTTTAATTCAAAAGGTAGAAGATTTAAATCCGGCAAAAGATTGTGAAGATAATCGACCAAAAAGATTACTTAAGTAATCTTTTTTTCATTTTTATAATTCTTGAATAATAGCATATTTTAATATATAATTATATTAGAATAGGAGGGAATATATGAATTGTCATAATTGTAATTCGCCATTAAGTCCGGATAGCAATGTTTGTCCAAATTGTGGAACGGTAAATGGTGCCAATCCCTCTAATACAAATATGAGTGCCATGATTGATCTTGATGATGAAGAAGAAACAACTCCGCAAATATCCGAAAATATGGCTCCTCCTTCTTTAGCTGTTCAAGAAGAAAATTTAACATCAGGTGTAAAAGATATTGGAGCAAGTAATAATATTTCAACTTATGGCGATATGCCTGTAGAGGAACCTCATGAAGAAGAAAATCATTCCAATACTAATCTCGATGTCGATATTGAAATTCCTAAGGTTCAAACTCCGGTTGACAATATTGAAATGCCAAGTGATGGGGGAGCTCCATCTATTGATGGGGGAATCCCCACCGTTGGCGAAATAGAAAGCCCTGATACCTCAACCGTTAAATTTGGCAAAAAAACTTTTAAAATTAAGATGGGGAAGAGTAAGAAAGTTCCTAAAGTGATTTTAATCGGGGGAATAATCGTTTTCTTCATAATGGGAGTCTTGGTCGGAAGTACAGTTTTCAAACAAAATGTCTGTGTTAGTTCCTCTTCTAATACAAAAAAGAAAACTACTACCAAAGTAACTTATGTAAGCAATGGTAAAAATAATGAAACCAAAGCTGGTAATTATACTTATAAAATACCAGAAAATTACACATATGATAAAAAAAATGGAGGAGTCATCATCTTTAGTGACACTGGTGAATGGCGTATATTTATCAAAGCTGAGCCTGGTTTATATGATGATATTGCAACTGCTCGTGTAAGTATTGAAGAAACTTTAAAAGAAAATAATGTAACCGTAAACAATTTAAGAGAGACAAAAATCGGTGATAATAACTATGTTCTTATAGAGGGAACAACTAGATTACAAAATCGTCTTATTGCTTTTACAGACGCTAAAAATGATCATGTATTCTATATGGAAATAGTAACAACTGATAATAGTTACAACTATGATATTTTATCATTGGCAAATGATATAGCCACTAATGCTACTTATAATGATACTGTAAATGATATTGAACATATTGATGTCTATGATGCTAGTACTATGTTAATTACAGCAAGTGAAGCTCAAAAATCTATTAATAATGGTGCTTAAGTCTATTGACTAAGAAGTTAAACTTCTGTATAATTTAGTTAATTGGTGATGACAAGGAGTTACGCCCTTTGAACCAAAACGTCTAAATCGCGTTAAGATTAATAAGTGTATGAGTAATCATAAATTAGGGTGGTACCACGGAAAGACTTTCGTCCCTATGGCATGATTACTTTTTTTATTTAGAAAGAAGGAATAAATATGACATGTTATGAAGATTTAGTATTTCGTGGACTTATAAAAGATATGACTAATAACGAAGACTTCATTGAAAAATTAAATAAGGGAGGAATGACTTTTTATATTGGAACTGATCCAACAGCCGATTCACTTCATTTAGGACACCTTTCAAGTTTCTTAATCTGTGAGCGACTTGCCCGATTTGGTCATCATCCAATCGTCTTAGTAGGAGGAGCAACTGGTCTTATTGGAGATCCACGTCCAACTAAAGAAAGAGAACAATCAACAGTTGAGTTTATTACTAAAAATGTTGAGGGAATTAAGAATCAATTATCTAAATACTTTCCTCACTGTGAAATGGTTAATAATTATACTTGGACAAAAGACGTATCTTACATTGATTTCTTAAGAGATTATGGTAAATTCTTTAATATTAATTATATGATAAATAAAGATATAATCAAAAGAAGATTAGACGAGGGTATATCTTATACCGAATTTTCTTATATGTTAATGCAAGCTTATGACTTTTTATGGTTATATGAAAATAAAAATTGTATAATGCAAGTTGCTGGACAAGATCAATGGGGAAATATTACATCTGGTGTCGAACTTATTAGAAAGAAAACTGGTAAAGATGCTTATGCCTTCACAATGCCTCTTGTTACGACTAAGAGTGGTGTTAAATTTGGTAAGAGTGAAGGAAATGCTTTGTGGCTTGATAAAGATAAGACTAGTCCATATGACATGTATCAATACTTAATCAATTCAGAAGACGAAATGGTTATTGATTACTTAAAACGTTTCACATTCTTATCTCATGAAGAGATTATTGAACTTGAACGTAAGCATAAGGAAGCACCAGAAAAACGCGATGCTCATCGTGCACTTGCTTTTGAAGTTGTTAAATTCTTACATGGTGAAGATGAAGCTATTAAAGCTCGTGAAACTAGTGAATCAGTATTTAGTGGTGGAGTTAGTGCCAATATGCCAACTATTGAACTTGATGGTTTTGAAGGCAATATCTTAGACCTTTTAGTTGCAACAGATTTAGCACCATCTAAATCCGAAGCTAGAAGATTAGTAACTCAAGGAGGAGTTAGCATTGATTCTAACCGTATTGATGATCCTAACTTTGTAATTGAAAGTAAAGAATTTGTTCTACAACGAGGCAAAAAGAAGATTGTTAAGATTGTTATTAAATAAAAGAAGAGAAATCTTCTTTTTTTATACAAATATTTACAGAAAAAAGTGTCAAAAAATGTAGAAATTTATCAATTTAGGGGTT
>CAMWQX010000103.1 GCA_947176475.1 uncultured Bacillota bacterium | reverse complement strand
AAATGAAGGATTTATCATAGGTAAGTATATTTTTATTTCAGAGTATGATATTGATGATATAAAAGTTATTAATAACTATAAGAATTCCTATAAGATGGGAAGTAAAATAAAAAGTTTTGATGATATTAAAGTTGGCGATTATGTCGTTCACTCTCTTCATGGAATTGGTATCTATGGTGGAATAAAAGCCATTGAAAAAGCAGGAATGGTTAGAGATTATATTATGATAAGTTATCTAGGTAATGATAAAGTCTATGTTCCTGTGGAAAAGATATCAAGTATATATAAGTATGCCGATGCGGATGGTGCAACTCCGAAGATTAATAAATTAAATTCAGCAACTTGGGCTAAGACAAAGATGCGTGTAAGAAATAAAATTAAGGATATTTCTGATGAATTAATAAAATTATATGCAGCTAGAAGTAATATTCAAGGAATTAAATATAATGATTATGAGGAAGAAATAATATTTGGTTCTAATTTTGAATATAATGAGACAAGTGATCAATTAAAGTGTATTAAGGAGATTAATGCTGATTTAAAATCACAAGTTCCAATGGATCGTTTACTTTGCGGAGATGTAGGATTTGGTAAGACAGAAGTTGCATTTCGAGCTATTTTTAAAACGGTTATGAATGGTTATCAAGTGGCATATTTATGTCCGACAACGCTTCTTTCACGTCAACAATATTTAAATGCGTTAGAGAGATTCAAGGATTTTCCATTTAATATTGCGTTACTAAATAGATTTACGAGTGTTAAAGAGGTTAATAGAATAATATCTTCATTAAATGAAGGTAAAATAGATGTTGTATTTGGGACACATAAATTATTAAATGAAAAGATAAAATATAAAAATTTGGGATTGTTAGTTATTGATGAAGAACAAAGATTTGGGGTTACGCATAAGGAAAAAATTAAAGAATTAAAGAATGATGTAAATGTTTTAACCTTATCGGCAACACCAATTCCAAGAACTTTAAAGATGGCGATGAGCGGTTTAAGAGATCTATCAATTATTGATACAGCACCAGTTAATAGATATCCAGTTCAGACTTATGTTTTGGAAGAAAATGATGTCATTATTAAGGATGCCATATATAAAGAACTAGCACGTGATGGACAAGTATTTATTCTATATAATAAAGTAAATAGCATTGTTGATATGATGACGAAGATACAACAATTAGTTCCAGAATCAAGAGTAGTAATTGCTCATGGACAGATGGATAAGAATGAACTTGAAAATATAGTTTCAGCATTTATCGATGGAGAATATGATGTTCTTATTTGTACGACGATTATTGAAACAGGTATAGATATACCTAACGTTAATACTTTAGTAGTAATAGATGCTGATAATTTTGGATTAAGTCAATTGTACCAATTACGTGGTAGAGTTGGGCGAAGTGATAAGATTGCCTACGCCTATTTGATGTATAAACCATATAAAATGTTAACAGAAACAGCAGTAAAGAGATTGCAATCTATTAAGGATTTTACGGAACTTGGAAGTGGCTATAAGATTGCTATGCGTGATTTGGCGATAAGAGGTGCAGGAGATTTCTTGGGCAGTGAACAGGCTGGTTTTGTTGAAAATGTGGGATTAGAATTGTATACGCAGATGGTTCAAGAAGAAATTAGTCGTCAAAAGGGCGAGGTATTGCCAGATGAAGAAGAGCAGATGCCTCTTGTTGAAGTAGCTAATCATATTTCTGATGATTATGTTAGTGAAGAAAATATTAAAATTGAAATTCATAAGTTGATAAGTGAAATAAAAGATAAAGAATCATTCACACGTGTTCGAGATGAGATAGAAGATAGATTTGGTTCAGTATCTGAAGATTTAGAAGTTTATATGTATGAAGAGTGGTTTGAAAAATTAGCTGATAAATTGCATATTAAACAAGTAAGGCAATATAATAATACAGTGGAAATAGCTATACCTGAGAATATATCTAATAAATTAGAGGGAGATAAATTGTTCTTAGTGTCTTATAATATTAATCCGAAATTTAGATTAAGTTATAAAAATAAAGAAATTCATATGGCTTTACCATTATTACACTTAGAAAAACATTTTATTTATTATATGGTTGGTTTGCTAGATGAAGTTGTCAATATGATAAAATAACTTGAAGTTAAAAAAATATTGTGTTATATTAATTTTGTTAAACGAAGAAGGAAAGAAGCTAAAATGGAGTCTTTTTAGAGAGTCTGGGTAGGTGAAAGCAGATAAGAAAACTTTTAGTCGAATGGGTCTGGAGTTTAAAACGTATCAATCGCGTTAAGATTAAGAGGTGATGAAAGTCATGAAATAAGGTGGTACCACGATAAGTCGTCCTTATGCTCATGACTTTTTTTATTTTTTAGGAGGTATTTTTGTGAAAAAGGAACCAGGTGTTGGCTTAGGTATAATTATTTTAAATGAATTAAAAGAAGTGTTATTGATTTTAAGAAATGATGATGCTCAAAAAGCCGATAGTGATATGCGATTAGAAGGGACTTGGACTTTACCTGCTGGGAAAGTCAAGTATGGGGAAACGTTATTTGAAGCAGCAAAAAGAAAAGCTATGGCAGAAGTCAATTTAGAGGTAGATGGCTTGAATGTTGTTTCACTAGCAAATGATATAAATGAATATGCTCACTTTTTAACAGTTGGATTAATCGCAAACACATGGAAAGGTGAAATTTCATTGGGAGATACGGAGGAACATGTTGATTTTGGCTTCTTTGCGATGGATAATTTACCAAAAAATTTATGTGCTCCGTCTAAAAAAATATTAAGAAATTATCAAGATGAACAATTATATAGGGAGGAAAAATAATGGAAAAGAAAAAATATTATATATCAACAGCAATTGCTTATACATCAAGCAAACCACATATTGGTAATACATATGAAATTGTTTTAGCAGATGCTATTGCCAGAAATAAAAGATTAGAAGGTTATGATGTTTACTTTCAAACAGGAACTGATGAACATGGTGAAAAAATTGAAATAAAAGCTCGTGAAAATGGAGTTGATCCGCAGAACTATGTAGATGGATTAGCTGGAGAAATAAAAGATATATGGGATTTAATGAACACGACTTATGATAGGTTTGTTAGGACAACTGATAAAAATCATGAAAAAATTGTTCAACATATATTTAAGAAAATGTATGATAAGGGAGATATTTATAAAGGCGAATATGAGGGACTTTATTGTACTCCTTGTGAATCATTTTGGACAGAAAGTCAGTTAGTTGATGGTAAATGTCCAGATTGTGGAAGAGAAGTTGCTCCTAAAAAGGAAGAGGCTTACTTCTTTAAATTATCTAAATATCAAGATAAATTAGTGGAGTATATTGAAGCGCATCCGGAATTTATTCAGCCAGTTTCTCGTAAGAATGAGATGATTAATAATTTTATTAAACCAGGGTTACAAGATTTATGTGTTTCACGTACTTCATTTGATTGGGGAATTCCTGTAGATTTTGCACCAGGACATATCGTTTATGTTTGGTTAGATGCTCTAACAAATTATATTACGAATATTGGATATGATGTTGATGAGCAAACAGATGAATTTAAAAAGTGGTGGCCAGCAGATCTACACTTAATTGGTAAAGACATTATAAGATTCCATACTATTTATTGGCCATGTTTCCTAATGAGTTTAGATATTCCATTACCTAAACAAGTTTTTGGACATCCTTGGCTTTTAAGTGGTGGAGATAAGATGAGCAAATCAAAAGGAAATGTTTTATATGCAGATGAATTAGTAGAAAAATATGGAGTAGATACGATTAGATATTTTGTACTTCATGAGACACCTTTTGCCGATGATGGGGTGATTACTGAAGAATTAATTGTTGAAAGAAATAATTCAGAACTAGCCAATGTTTTAGGTAATTTGGTAAATAGAACAATTGCCATGAGTAATAAATATTTTGATGGTATTGTGGAAAATACTAATGTAGTTGGTCCTGAAGATGAGGCATTAATAGCTAAAGTTGAGGCTTTAGGTAAAAATGTTCAAAAGAAGATGGATGAACTAAAAATTGCCGATGCTATAGATGAGATATTTAATGTCTTAAGAGCATCTAATAAATATATTGATGAGACAACACCATGGATTTTAGCTAAAGATGAGGCAAGTCATGACAGATTAAAGACAGTTTTATATAATTTAACAGAATCTATTCGTGTTTGTGCCGTATACTTACAAGCATTCTTACCAGATACAGCTGCAAGGATTTTAGAATTTATCAATACAAAAGAAAATTCATATGAATCAACAGTTAAATTTGGTGGATTAGCTAGTGGAACTAAATTAAATGAATCAGAGATTTTATTCCAAAGAATAGATCAAGAAAAATAAAAGTCAGTTATACTGACTTTTTTGATAGAGGTGATGAGATGTTAACAGATACACATTGTCATCTAATAAAGTGTTATTATGATGATATAGATTTATATATTAAAGAGGCAAGTGATAATGATGTTAAAAGAATCATTATTGCTGCGACAAATTTGAGTGAATGTAAGGAAGTAATAGAATTAGGTAAAAAGTATGATAATATCTATTATTGTCTTGGTATTCATCCAGAATGTTATACAGATGATTTTAAGGAATTAGAGAAGATTGTAAAAGAAGTTATGGATGATCCTAAATTTATTGCGATAGGGGAAATCGGTTTAGATTACCATTATGATAAAGAACATAAGGATGAACAAATAGAATTATTTAGAAAACAATTGAATTTGGCTAAGGAGTTAAATTTACCTGTAGTTGTTCATAATCGAGAATCAACACAAGATATGATTAATACTTTAAAAGAGTTTAATTTGAAGGGAATTATCCATTGCTTTGGTGGAAGTATAGAAACAGCAGAGATTTTAATGAAGATGGGATATCATATTGGAGTTGGAGGAGTAATGACTTTTAAAAATTCTAAAGTAGATGAAGTTATCAAACAAATTCCTATAGATAGAATAACTTTAGAAACAGATGCGCCATTTTTAACGCCAGAACCTTTTAGAGGTAGCAAAAATGCATCTAAATATGTGAAAGTTATTGCGGAATACTTAGCTAATATAAAAAATGTTACTTTAGAAGAGGTAATGAAAAAAACTGAGGAAAATGTGCAAGATATTTTTGACATTTAGACTATGTAATGCTACAATATTATTTGTAGGGTGATAGTAATGAATAAGGTTTTTTCAATTATTAATATTTCAGCCTTGTATTTTCAATATGAATTTTCTTTCACAAATACAATTCTCCTTTATAAAACTTTAATTCTCATAATTTGATAAATGTGTCTTTGTTCATTTTTCATA
>CAMWQX010000102.1 GCA_947176475.1 uncultured Bacillota bacterium | reverse complement strand
TAATAAAGAAGGGGAGGTTTAAATATGAAAAAAGCTAATAAAGATAATTACATTTATATCCCAACAGATATGCGCGTTAAGAACAAAACTCTAAAAGTCATGTATCGTAGAAAATATCTAGACAAAGCACCTAAATCTTTAATTTATCGTCTAAAGAAAAGATTATATCTATACATAATGGAGTATATGCAAACTCAGCCAATCAATAAAACAGCTATTCTAAACCGCGCTAATGCCGTTATCGTCGATAAGAAATATGCTTTAATTTATACTTTAATAGCCAATAAATATGATCGTTTTGAAGAAAAATATGAACGTCTTGCTAATGATTTTGGATACAATATTTTAAATAAACTAATTGGTACAGGAAAATTAAGTCTTGGCTTAGCCCTAAGTTTACTTCTTATTTTAAAGGATCCAACCTTAATTAACGAAAAAGGCATAGAAGAACCCCCAATGGAACCAACATATTATGCCTATCTAAATACAGATAATACTATTGAATTAACCGAAAAACCCGACAACTTTATTGCAAACACGCCTTTATCGAATTTAACCCGTGAGAATTCTTTTAATGCTGAAGCTATGGTATATACCCAAGAAATGATGCCTAATCACTTCTTAAGTCCGGAAAAGCAACAAAAATTTGAATACTTTGTTAAGGAATATGCCAATTACTTTAATTTAAATCATGAATATTTAATTGATGTCTTTAAACAGGCTACCAATGATTATAGTAATATTGATACCTTAATTGATGGAAGTAGATATGATTTAACTAATCCGGAAACTGTTGCAATTATGTATGTCTACTTTTTCTACCGCAATCCAAGCAAATATTTAAATATTGATGTTACGGACTATGGCTATGAATCTAAAGATGATTTCATTACCACTGATGAGATATTTATAATTGAACCCAATTGGATGCACGACCATAAAGAAGATAAAACCGTCCAAAAAGAAGATATTACTTTAAGAAATGGTCTAAAATACAGCGAGTATATGGGAAGAATAAGTGACTTAGTTGGTATTCCCTTTGAATATAAATCTTATGCTTTAGGTGTATCATATGCTGAAAGAGGCCAATACGGAAGTATTAATTCTATCTATAAAAATAATATGGGCGGTCAAAAAGATGATGAAGGTAATATAATCGTTTATCCATCTCCTGAAGGGGGTATCATCGCATTCATCATCAACCTAAAAAGATATGAATTTGATTATAATATAACTAGTATGGAAAAATTTGGTAAAACTTATGATGGGGATGCCTATGTTGATCAATGGATAAGAAACGTTACTGATTTCCATAACATGATTGACTCAAATATGCCAAGTTATTTCCTAACTGATGATGAATTAGATAGTTATCTTTACAAAATTGATGATTTAATATTTGACGATGAAGTCGAATTTGAAATAATGCCTTTAAATTCTAATCCCGTAAAAGTATTAAGTTATGAAGAAGATGAAAATTAGCAAATGAATAGTTTTATACTATTCTTTTTTCAGTGTCAAAGATTTGACAATTTATGATAAATATGGTATCATTCGAAATTAAGTGTGGTAGACCACGCCAAAATTTAAGGAATTATTAGAAAAATAAGCAGAAGAGGGGTATGTTTATTATGGCAAATAATGAAAAAATTAAAGAAAGATTTGAAAGCGAGAAAAAACGCATTGATGAACTTGTTGCATCAAGAGACAAATTATTTACTGATCGTGATAATATCAGTAGTTTTGGTGCTGAAAGAAGAGAGGCAATAAGAACTATTAATGCTCAAATTAAGACACTTAATCTAGAATTAAGTGAAATTGGTCGTGAATTAATCAAAAAAAGCGAAAGCCTACCAGAAGAACTTAAAAAAATTACTAAAACAAAAGGTAAAAAAGATTTAATCAAATATGAAATAGATGGCAAGGAATTCACTGCCCATGTAACACAAAATACTAGAGGAAAATTTAATAATACTGTTCTCGATATCAATGTAAATCATATGTTATTAGCCTATTATAAAGAGACTGTAACCATTAAAGAAGATGGTATTGTATCACAATTTAGTATTGATGAAGATGCCGTATCTAAAATGTCTTTAGCTGAACAATTAACATATTATAATGATTTATGTACTAAAATTTCTAATATTGATATTGTTAAAGAACCAGCTAAAAGTATATCATTAGGAAAACATTGCTGTATTGTTAATGAATGTGATGTTGACATTTACGTTGAATGCTTAGAGAGATACAAAAAAGTATTAATAGAATTAGAAACTCAAAATAATGATTATAATAGATTACAAGCTGCTCAAAACTTTGCTAATCAAGTAGTAAAAATCGCTGATGCAGAATTATCATCATTCCGTATTGACTGGGATTTAGTTAATTCTTTTGAAACACTAGAACAAAGAGCTGAATACTTTAATAATCTAGCTAAACAAATTGCTTCCTCTCCTAAAGGTGAAACTACAAGAGTACCTTTAGGTAAAAACTCTTCAGCTGTTGTAAATAAATGTGATAAAATGATTTTCGAAAAATGTTGGAGTGAATGGGTTAAAGCTACTCAAGCTATTCAAGCACGTAAAAAGCCTTCATATACTATTGATTGGAATTACGTAAATGCCCTTAAAACGGCAGAACAAAAAGCTGCATATTTTGAAAATTTATGTGGTAAAATTGATGCCGTAGAAAAACATAAAACCGTAGATATTCCATTTAGAAATCATGTATTCACTATTAATGAAGTTGATGCTGAAGTCTTCTCTCAAGCAATGAAGGAATTTGAAAAAAATTATCTTCAAGCTCTAAAGGAGAAAAAGGAAGCTGAACAAGCTCGCTTAGCTGAAATAGCTAGAAAACAAGAAGAGGAAAGATTAGCAGAAGAAAAAAGAAAAGAAGAAGAACGTCTTGCTGCCGAAAAGAAAAAAGAAGAAGAAAGACTTGAGCAAGAAAGAATTCAAAAAGCTATTGAAGATGCTAGAAAATTAGAAGAACAGCAAAAACAAAAGGCTGAACAAGAAGAACAAGAAAGATTAGCTAAATTAGAAGAATTAGCTAAAGCTGCCGAAGCTAAAAAGAACACAGTAGTTGAGCCAAATACTGATCAAATCGTTGCTGAAACACTTGCTGCCATTAATAGTGGAGCTGAAACAAGAAGTCATATAGAAGAACGTGACGATGAAGAAGAATTACTTTTCATAAATGGTTCTCAAAGTATTGAAGAAGGCGAGAGAGCAAAAGAAGTTCTTGATATTGAAGCGGCATTAAATGAATTAGGTGATGTAAATCCTGAGGAAGAGGAAGAAGTTGACTTCTTCGATGAAGATGAAGAATATGAAGAAGGACCAACTGAAACAACCCAAGTAGAAGAACAAATCACAGAGGATAAGCAAACTCCTGAAGAAGATTCTGAAGACAAAATACCAAAAGACGGAATTCAAGAATTAGCTGATGAATTTGGTGGAGAGATTATCGAAGTAAATGGTCTTCAAATAGTTGATTTATCCCCAGAAAGAAAGCAAGATAAATCGGATACTCCGGATGAAGAAACAAATAAAGACAAGAAAAAACGCACTTTAAAAGACTTCTTCGGTGGCAAAAAGAAAGATAAAAATAAAGATGGGCAAAAAATGACCACTCTTGAAGGTGTTGATAGTATCGATACCATTGATCTTGAAATTGTTGATGAAGATGTCCTAAAAGTCTTAGCATCTCGTGAAATTACGGAAGACATTTCCGAATCCAAATTTTATACAACCCAAAAGGCTCTTTATTTATCCCTTATGGACTGGATTGCTGATCGCAAGATCACAGATAAAGTTCGCGTAGAAACCAAAAGACATACAGCCGAAATTGATGCTAAATATGAAAGTATGTATACCTTTATAGCTAATAAATATGATAAATTAGAAGATCGCTATGAGAGATATGCTAATGACAAATACCATAATTTAAAAGTTAAGGGAGCATTTACAGTAACCGCTCTTGCAGCATGTTCATTGCTATTCTGTCTAACTGTCGGTAAAAATTTATTTGCAGCTACCCGTGATGCGGAATCTGCTGATGATATTTCCGAAAACATAAAATATAAGACTGAAGAGACAACTGATAATGATTTATTCAATACAAATGGCGATGATATCTTGTCAACTGTAAATTCCTTACTATTAGAAGATGAAACACCAATTCCTAGTGAAATCGAAGAAGATTTAACTATCGATGGTGAAACACCATTAAATCAAAACTCATCTTATAATAGTATTCCATATGATGGAACTTCAATGTATACCTACACTGGTACAAATGCTACTGAAGCTTTCAATATGGATACTACAGGATTAGGAATAAGCGAAGAAGACGCAACAGATGATATAAAAAGAGCTGCTGAAGCCAATAAAGCTCCACTTTTAGATTTAGTACATTAATAATTAAAACTATAATAGCAATATTATAGTTTTTTTATGCATAAAATTAGCCAATTCTTAATAATATTTAATATGAATATATTAATACCTCTCATAATATGCACAATAGCCGGTTTTGGGACACTAATTGGTTCTTTGCTAGTATTTATACCTAAAATAGACAAAAAAGGCTCTATGAGCTTAATTTTAGGCTTTTCTGGCACAATAATGATTCTTATATCCATTTTAGATCTTCTGCCGACAAGTATTTTTACTATTTTCTCGGCGTTTAGCATCGTTAAAAGCCTCATAATAAGTATACTATCCTTTTACCTAGGATGCTTAATAATCAATATTTTAGATAAAAAAGTAGAGGAGGAGAGTAGTCTATACAAAGTCGGCATATTATCCTTAATCGGACTTATGCTTCATAACTTTCCTGAAGGAATAGCCACATTTATGACAAGCCTTAACAATCAAAATTTAGGAATAAAGCTCAGTATCGCCATAATGCTTCATAATATTCCTGAAGGAATATGTATATGTATTCCCATTGCAAAATCTACAGGATCAATCAAAAAGGGGATAAAAGCATCATTCATCGCCTCTCTCGCTGAACCCCTAGGAGCCCTTATTGCCTTCATATTTCTTCATCGTTATATAAATGATATAACAATAGGGATTATATTGATATTTGTTGCCGGAATCATGATCACACTAAGTATTAACAGCATCTATAAAGAAGCCAAAAGGTTAGAGAAGGGGAAGTGTTTCCTAATAGGCATCATTATAGCCATTATCTTTAATCTAATTAGCATCATTTTCTTTTAGTCCCTACTCTTTTTAAGAGAGTAGGAATACTGTCCAAATGTGTCTACCATTAATATAATTATATTAGTGATATACCTAAACTATTATTGATATGATATACTAA
>CAMWQX010000101.1 GCA_947176475.1 uncultured Bacillota bacterium | reverse complement strand
AATTTCTTGAGATTCCATTTGCTTACTTCCTCGCATAACTTCATCAACATAACCAAAAATGTACTGGTATTCTTCAGGAGTAATGGGAAGCCCATGTTCAAGCGCAATATCAAAAG
The DNA here is from genome assembly GCA_947176475.1 of uncultured Bacillota bacterium. Lineage (GTDB taxonomy): Bacteria > Bacillota_I > Bacilli_A > RF39 > UBA660 > CAG-582. The sequence goes on along the minus strand of CAMWQX010000101.1, from coordinate 5,274 downwards.
GAATATTATCATGTAAAATAGGCATTTTCTTATGGAGATATTTCATCGTTTGTTCAACTGGAGATATTATTTTTTTACCTTTTTTGGAATATACTCGACGGAATAAAACGTTAGAGTGTAAATTTGCAGCATAAAGAAGCATTTTTAAGTCATCAAAGATTTCCATAGCTAATTTGGAAGCATTAAGATCAGCATTTCGCTCATAGAAAATATTTGCGTGATGATGAAGGTATCTAAGATAATCTAAGAAGCCTGTTCTGCGATATTCAGCTAGAGCAATACGATAGATATTATTTAAATCTTGATAAGGATATAAATCATGAGTGCTTTCATTTATTTGATCAATATGGTCAACTTCATGAAAAAGTCCATGGACAAGATAATAACGATAATAATCCTCTAATGTTAAATCAAAAAGAGATTGGTGCTGATATTTCCATTCGGCATCACTTTTTAATTGCTCTAGATTATAAGATAAATATAATGTTTCTAAATCAACACTGAAGGCAAGTGGTCTGTTGCTTTTACTAGGCTTTATTATACCGGAAAATAGTGGATCTTTATTTAAAATTGAAGACATATTCTCTATTGTTTTATCGGCTATTTCTAACTTTGGTACATTTATTAAATTTCTTAACTCATCTTTTGTATTTTTTTCTAATTCCATATTAATTCTCCTTTAAAAATCTATATTATCTATTGCTTGATGTCTCTTGACTTCCTAAGGTAAGGGTTTGAATACGATTCATAGCATCGTTATAATCACACGCTTCACCATTTTTCATCTCCTCATAAAGGGGATCAAATAGATAATGATATTCTTCAACGGTTATGGGAAAGCCATTATCAAAAGCTATGTCAAATGGTAACTCATCTGAATAAGTAAAGTCTTTTTCGTGGATGTATTTCATGGTTCGCTCGACGGGTGAGATAACACGGTTCCCTCTTAACGTGTAACATTTACAAAATAGATGATTAAAATGAGCTAAAGCTGCATAGGAAAATAAATCATCATCAAAAATGTCCATGGATAATTTGGCAGCCTCAATATCGGCATTGCGTTCATAAAAGAAATAATCGTGAAATATTTTATAGATAAAAAGATCCATCGTACTACACTTTATATGATCAACTGCAGCTATTTTGTAGGCGTTATTAAGATCAGCATAAGGATATAAGCCTTTTACACTATGCTCAGCTTGGATAATGTGTTCACCTTCATGTCCAAAAGAATAAAGGAGATAGAAGCGATAATAGTCCTCTAATGTCAAATCATAAAAAGGCTTACGAGAATGAACAGCGGCAACATTTTTCTTGAAGAATTCAAGATTATGAGCAATGATCGTGGTATCGGCGACAATTCTAAAGGGACTAGGTTTATTAGTAGGTTTAGATTCAAGAATATTATCAAATAAGGGATCCCTATTTAATATTTCGACAATATGTTGAACACTTTTTTCTTCAATATCAATTCTTGGTACATTGAACATGTTTTTTAATTCATCTTTGGTGTTTTTTTCTAATTTCATATTTTCCCCCTAAATTAGATTAATCCCTAAATAATCTTTCTTGCATACCTAAAGGATCATCTAAATACATTTTGTATGTTTGATATATTTCGGTATCTTCATATTTAATTTCGGCAAAGTCATTATTTAAATCAAGAATTTTGCCATATTTATAAGATGTAAGTATTGGTGAGTGAGTAGCAATAATAAATTGACATCCTAAGTTAGCTAATTCATTGATAAGACATAAAAGAGTCATTTGTCTTGTTGGTGAAAGAGCAGCCTCTGGTTCATCTAGTATGTAAAAACCATTAGGTGTAAAACGATTTTCGATTAATTGAATGAAGGATTCCCCATGAGAACAAGCATGTAAGCTATTCAAACCATAGCCTTCAACACCTAAAGAATCTACTTCACTTGCGACATTATAAAAACTTTCAGCACGCAAGAAAAATTTCGTTTCACATTTTCTTTGAAAATGATTTATCTCTAAATATTCATGTAAGATGGAATGAGTACTTCTAGTGGAAAAATTGAAGTTTTGCGTTCCGCCTTCAGCATTTAGTCCACACTTAACAGCTAATGCTTCAATGAAAGTCGACTTACCTACACCATTTTCGCCAACGATAAATGTAACAGGTGTATCAAAGGTAAGAGATTCAATTTTTTTAATCACTTCAATATTAAATGGATATTTGTTAAAGTTATCAATCTCTTCTCTTTTTAAACGAAGATTCTGAAGAAATAATTCGGCCATAAGTAGCACCACCCTATTTTAAATTAAGATACATAGTTATATGAACTACTTCTTCTTCGATGAATTCATCACCTATAGTTTTAAAGCCAAGTTTTTCATAAAAACCAACAGCATGTTTTTGAGCATGCATAGTAATCTTTTGAGCATCTGTGTTAGCACGCAAGTAAGCAATGCTTTCTTCCATCAATTTTTTCCCTAAGCCGTTACCATGGTTAAGAGTTAGTACTCTGCCAATTTGTAAGGTATTTTCTTCGCCGGCATTAAAGGCTCGAAGATAAGCAACCACTTTATCATCTTCCATATAAAAGCAGTGATATGCATCATAATCAATATTATCCATATCTTGATAATTAATTTGTTGTTCCATGATAAATATTGCAGCGCGTGCTTTTAATATTTCGTATAACTCCTTAGTTGTTAATTCATCAAATCTTTTAACTATTAAATTCATTATAATCCCTCTAATTCATTTATTTATTATATCATAAAAAAAGCAAATATAATGTATTTGCTTTTATATTTTTTTAAGAATATTTCGTTTATGACGAGTTACCACATTATTTATAATAATAAAGACTATGCCAAAACCAATTAAAACAATAGAATTAATGATTATTGGATGGAGAGAACTCATATCAATTACTTCAATTGATTTAAGTAATTCATTAGAATTAATATACCAATAAGCTGGTAAAGCATGAGCAATAGTTAAGACAGATTCTGGTAACCACTCCGCAGGAACAAATGCTCCACATAGGAATGCCGAACCTAAAGCGACAACATTGACGATACCACTTACAGCATCTTTATTATTAACAAGTGTACTTATCAGTAAGGCAATAGTTAAAGATGTAAAGGTAAATATTAAACAGTTAATCATGTAAATAATGCCTCTTAAGCTAAGTAAGATATCCCCTACCATAATGATGGATAAAGCGCAGTAAAATATCCAAACTAGAAAAGAATATACTAGACTTGAAAGTAATAATTCACGATTTAATATGCGATAATTTTTACTACTTATGATAGTTCTTTTATTAACACTTTTTTCGTGGAAACTAGATAATACTAAACATATGATAAAGATAATGGCAGCCATAATACTGTAACTGGCGAAGTTAAAGTAATTTGTGGCATTGGAGGTAGCTGTTGTATCTAATTTAGATGCTACTTCTATCGTCGTCTTTTTAGATAAGGTATCATTTATCTTTTCGATGATTACTTTAGAATCATTAGAAGTAGTAAGATAAGTACTCTGAATACTCAAATAACGATTTAACATCATCTCTGCTAGGCTAGATTGGTAATCTCCGGTTGATTTAATTTTAATTTCAGGATTCTTATCATTTAAGACATCTTCACTATAATTCTTAGGGATATATATAACATAATTAACATCGCGATAGAAGATGGCATCATTAATCTTATCTTCGTCGTTTGTGATATCTTTTATATTAGTGTTTTCCTTTAGATACTTGACTAAGTTATCACTTAGAATATTTCCTTTATCTTCATTAATAATGAATAAATCAGGTTTACTATCGGTGAATGTTGCACCAGTATCATTAGTTGCCATATTCAACCCGCCAAAACCAATTAAGAGAACAGTATAAAGAATTACTGTTGCCTTATATTTTTTAACAACTTGCCAAAATGTTTTAAATACTGTCATACTTTTCCCTCCTTAAGCCATGGTAAGATATAATAAACATTAGTAAAGAGAATAATAATAAACTTATAATATTAAAGATATATCTATCAAATGTATCATAATAATATAAGGAATATAAACCATCGGTAATCATACTAGCAGGATTAAGCCAATTGATAATCGGAACATTTTTATCAATGATATATTTCATCGTAATTCCCATCATTCCTGATAAGAAACATCCGGTCATCGTTATAGCAAGTAAGACCCCCGTTTTAGTATTCTCGTTGGATTTAATTAATGTTGCAACTGCAACACCTAGAGTTAAACCTGCAAGAGAACCAACAAGTGCTAAAAGAATGATTGGAAGTAATTTAGTTCCATAATCGACTTTAATAACGAAAATGGTAAATAGGAATAAAATTGCAAGTCCAATTAATTGAACAATATAACTAGCAATTAAACTTCCAAGTAACATACTGCCCTTATGAATTGGCGAAATACTGGTACGTTTACCAATGCTATTCATATTGGCTAGTTTATAATTAGTTATGAACATGGCAATCATACCACCATATAAACAAGACATGGCAATTAAGGTATAATATTCTATCATCGTATAACTTAAATTATCATTAGAAACATTTTTTATATTGGTTTCACTATTGGAAACTAGTTCAACGATTTCTTTATATAAGGTTTCATAATCAATTTTGTTGTTACCACTCATCAATTCTTCTTTTACTTTGTCTTCAAATAAAGTATTGCTGATTTCAACGATACTACTTATTTCATCAACGACATATCTTAAAATGGTTTCATTGATACCACTTTGATTGACAAGAATGTTTGGTCCTTCTTCAGTTAAAGTTAAAATTCCCGTTATCTTATCATCTTCTAATAATTTTTTAGCTGAATCTTTATCAGTAACAGTGATATTAAAGAGTTGATCTTCATTTTCTTTATCACTTAGAGTGTCAAAAGTACTCTTATAGATTTCATTATCTTGATAGTATTCATTATTGATAATGGCAATATCAATAATATCTAAAGTTTCACTTTTTTCAATATCAGAAAATGCCATATTAAAGAATAATCCTAATATTATTGGAAAGGCAAAAGTCCAAAATAGGAGCATTCTATTTCTTGCTAAGACCTTAAATGAATACTTGAAATTATGCCAAAACATTAGTCTCTTAAGCCCTTTCCTGTTAGATTTAAGAAGACGTCGTTAAGAGTTGGCTTTTCAGTCGTAATTTTATCGTATTTAACTTTATTACTCTTGAAACAATCAATTAATTCTTCTAAGTTATTTTTGCCTTTTTTATATGTAACAATTAAAGTATTCATAGTTAAGG
>CAMWQX010000100.1 GCA_947176475.1 uncultured Bacillota bacterium | reverse complement strand
ATTAGAAATTCACTTGCCCATGGTAGATTTTCGATATATATAGATAAATCAAATGAAAAAATTTTGGTTCTTGAAGATGGAGTAAAATATAATGGAGATTTTCACATCCGCTCAAGAATGATTTTGAAAACAGCAACATTATTGAAATGGATAAAAATATTAGAAAATAGAGAATGACAATCAAATAATATTTAAAAGTAATCATTCAATAGAGTGGAAAAATGTAAGTATAGAAAAACTTACGAAATCAGTCGTATTCGAAAAGTTAATGTAGCAAATTTATTGATAAAGCTGCAATCAAAGAAAAACAAGCATAATAAATAATTAAATAAATTAAGACTAGGATAATTCTTAGTCTTTTTGTATGAAAAAAATTAATTTGTGTTAATAAATACAGTGTGCTATAATACAAATCAATCAAAAAAAGGGGAGATTATGATGGATTTATTAGAAGTACCTATAGGTAATGGGCAAGAAGTTTATATATCACCAGAATGGTTAAGTGCCCGTGATGAGGATCTTTTAGCGATGCCTGATGAAGCAGAAACACCAGGAAAAATAGAACGTAGAGCAGTAGTTGATTATTTAACCGCACTAGGCTATGTCGTTATCACTGATAGCAGTAAAGTAAGTGAAGATACTTTTTTCTTTAGTCCATGTCGTGACTTGCATATCAATGCTTCAGTTGATGAATATGTTGCGAAGAAAACAGCTAAAATCTATGAAAGTTTAGAACCAACCAATGTTCATGAACCACTAACTTTAAAATTTGAAGAAGATCATTTTCCGGATAATACGCCACCATTGCCATTTGTTTTAAAAAATGAAGTTCTTCAAGGTGGAACAGATAAAATTCTTATTAAAACACCAAGGCAATTGGCAATATTTAAGAAATTTTATGAAGAAATTAATGATTATAGTTTTAACCAAACAATTGAAGAGGCACGTGAACAATACCATTTAGGACCAGAAGTAGAATTCTATGAAGATGGATCATCAAATAGCTTCGTTGGTATAGGCAGGATTAATTATCAGAAAAGATTATATGAAGAATTTGTTATGCAAGAATATATTGAAACACCAACAAAATTCAATACCTCTTTAAGAGTCATGACTTCATCATCTAAAGATATCTTATGTTCAAGTCTTAAGTATTCTAAAACTTCAAATAGAAAAAGTAAGCATCGCGGATTAGTAGACCGTTATTTATGTGAACCTACATCGCCATATTACTTAGGTTAACGAAGTGTTATATCTAATACAGTTTCTGGCGGAAAAAGTATTACACTTGGTAAAAATAACTATTCTAAAGAAGAAAAAAGAGTTCTTTTAGCTCATGGTATTGATCCTGATAATGCTGTTGTTCCTAAAGATGTTGAAGAAGCAGCTTTAAGTATAGCTGTTAATTGTCGAAGAGAAATAGGTGCCATAAGTGGAATAGATTTTATCTATGATTATAAGAACAATGTTTGGAAATATCTAGAACAACAAGAATATCCTATGATGTATACTTATTGTGCAGTCTATAATTTACCATATACTACAGCTTCATCTGACTATAAAGAATATCAAGTGTTTATCGAAAAGCAAAGAAGAGCTGATATAGATTCGCGTTTACGCGCTTTAGCACTTGCTATGAATAAGAAAAAAACTACAGATGGATATTCGGAAAAGAAATTAACAATATAATAAATTAAGACTAAGTTAATCTTAGTCTTTTTTGTGATAAAAAAAGAAGACTTTTACTAAATTCTTTGATAAAATATAGGCAATTGGGGGAATTATTATGGCAAAGAAAGACAACTACAATGAAGAATATGAATCTTTTTTATCGGATGATTGTCTAAAAGACTTTATGAGAATGGCAAAGAGAAATCCTCCAGCTACCAAAGAAGATAACTTTGAAATGTTTACCGAATATAAAAAGGGCAATTTAGCTATGAAGGATATGATTGCTGAAAGAAATATTTTATTAGTAGTTTCTCTTGTCAATCAATCAAGAAAAAAATTAAGTTCTGAAGAAAAATTAGAATACATGCAAAGTGGATTTATTGGGCTTATGGAAGCTATTGAACGTTATGATTTAAGTACGGGTAACACTTTTGCTACTTATGCTGAATATTGGATTCAACTGCGTATAAATAAATATCGTTATACTTTTGCACGATTAGTAAGAAGACCAGAGCATGTGGAGATAGCATTAAATAGATACCAAAGATTAGTGAATAAATGCGAAAAAGAAGGTAAACCTTTACCACCACGTGAGGAAATATGTTCTATTATAAATGCCTCAGAAGAAACTTTAAAAAGAATTGAAGAAGATTATAAGTTAGATGCGACAAGTTTAGATGCACCAATTAAATTGGATAAAGGTGAGGATGGCGATTTTAATGACATCCTTGGGGAGGAAGCTAAAAGTTTTAATGATATACTCGATAAAATTGTTATTGAAGAGATTCTAAAAACTTTTAAAATGACTTTATCTGACTATGAATATTATATTCTTTATTATCGTGTTTTTAATTCTAAACAGAAAACTCTAGAGGAAATAGGGGCACAGTTTTATCTAACTCGTGAACGCATTCGTCAAATTGAAGCGAAAATAATGGAAAAAATAACAAAAATGTTTAATGATGATCATTCTTTAAAAAGAAAATACATAGATGAAGTAAAGAAAGAATATCACTTTAAACAGATTAATATTGCTCCTTGTCCAATAGAAAATTATACACTATTTTTCTTTTTAAGAGATAACTTTAAAGAAAAAAATCAGATAATCTTAAAAGAAAAATTAATCGGAAAATTACTTTTTGATAGTAGCATAGTAGCAATAGAAATTGGGGAAAGTAAATCCTATGTTGAAAACATAAGTAAAAATATCGATGACCTTATTAAGGAAGCTACCAATAATGTTCGCTATCACATGTTTCACGATAAAATTTTAAGCAAATATAAAGGTCAAGTATATTCTCTCGATTTAGATTCCGATTTGAGTGATTATTTTGATTTCAAAAAAGATATCAAAGATTATTGGCAAGATAAAGATGTTGATGACATTTTAGAGTTAGCAACAGCTAATAATCTTTCATATGATGATCATATAATAGAAAAAATTAGACTATTTTGTGGGCATCATCCTAAAAAAGAAGTTCCTTTTAACAAGGACTATCTTGAACGAGATGTTAATTATAGTTTATTTGGTTTTGCTAATCATGAAATATCCCATTCCAAACTATATCCTGTCTTTCTAGAAAATCAAGATCAATTTACCGATAAACAAAGAGATTATTTAAATATATATTTCTTTAAAAAAGTAAAAGCCCCATCAGATGACTCTAGTTTTTATAAGTATTACGGAGATTCAATTATTAACAAACTTATTCTTCTTTATTACAACATTGAAGACTATAAAAAGGATAATTTTACTCGTGAAAAGTATATAAGTGTTAGAGCTAAATGTTTAAAAACTATTGAACATCGTGGTATTAAACTTCTTGATTTATATTATGGCATAAATGATACTCCCATGAACACTAGAGAAATGGCCGAACATCTTAAAGAAGACGAATTAACGGTAGAAAATGATTTTAGAAGAGTAAAAAATAAAGCTATATCCATTTATCTTGGAACTGCCCAATATAGTTATGAAGATGATCGAGAAATCTATGCTAGTATATTAGAAGATGAGGACTTTACTTTAGGTAATCCTCATTTAGATGTTTCTAAACTTTTCTTCTTAGAGGGAAAATCATATGAAGAAATTGCTGAATATTATGAAATAGAACCTAAATTTACGCCAAGAAAAGTAGCTGAATTAGTTAAATATTCTTGTTTGGTTATGGATTATTATCGTTTTGGTATAACGAGTACAAAGAAGACATATTCTAAAGAATTCTTAATAAATGCTTTAAATACCTCTAAATATGATGAGGAAATAAAAAACATCATGCGCACCTATATTGATACAAAAAGTGCTTCTTTGACTGCCGAAATTCACCATAAAGAACTTAATGAAATTCACAACATTGCTAGGAAATTAAACCGTTTAGCTGATACGGTAGCCCTTGAACAAGTGAAAATTAATGCATCTGATGTCGAATTTTCCGTAATGGAACATGAATCAACCAATGTTTTAAGTGAAAAAGAAAGAATTATGCTTTCCATGGTTTATGGTTTAAAAAACAAGTATAATCCATCTGGTAAAAAACGACATCCTGTCGATATAGCCGAAATGTTTGGAATTGAACGCAATATTACTTCTCTTATTAAAAAAGCCAAAGAACATGTTGCTGCTCATAAAATCGGGTTACTAAAGACAGCTAGAGACTTTATTGACCGTGCAGAACTTGAAAGCGTCCTTAGAGATCCTCGCTTGCCTTTGAGTAAAGAAGATAGAAATATTATTATCAATGCCTATGGCTTATATGACACTGAGTATCTAACTACTCAAGAAATATCTAAAAATATTGATGTTAAAGAGCCAATTGTTAGAAAACGTTTATATAATGGCATAGTAACTATAAAGAAATACCTTAATAAAGAGATTGAAGGAGAAGTAATATTTCGAATTGATGTTAAACCTTATCTTAAATATTTTATCTTAGAAGATCGTGAAATATTAACTCGTCTTTATCGCGATAAATGGGAATATTCTAAGATAGAGAAGAAATATAAATTATCGCATCATCAACTTTCTTTATTAATCCAAAAAATGCGTATGCACTTAAGCGATTTGCGTTCTAATCTTGCCTGTGGTATTGATTTCGATTATTTCTGGAGTAATGCTTTAGAAAATGATATACCATATTATGGTAATAAAGAACTAGCTGTTGAATTGTGTTTCCTTTATTATGAAAAGCGTATGTCTCAAAGTGATATTGTAAAAAATCATCATCCAGAATTAGGAGATACAACTGTAAATGAAATAATAAAAGCCTTCACAGCAGCTGTTATCAAACATCAAAATGGCATTAGAAAGATAAATGACTTTTCGTGTGAAGAAATCGCCGCTTATTATGAGGATCACAAGGATGAAATGGGTGTTGTAAGCAATAAAATATATCGTAATTATTTTGCTAAAGTAAAGAAAAATGGACCGGTTTCCAAGATTCGTCCTAACAAAGTTATAACTTATGATTTAATAAGAGAAAAATACTCTGACTACTTCAATCTTGAAACAGCTACTCCCCAAAGTGTAAGAGCCATTTTAGGTAAAGTTGGTCGTACTATGCCGAAGGAAACAATAGAAATCTTAGAATATTTATTTGGTGTTACCCATGCTGATCTCTTAAATGAAGAAGAATGGGAAGATACAATAAACTTTTTAGGACCCCTTCAATTAACCATTGAAAAAAAGAAAAAAGAGGAAGAAAACCATATTGAAGACGAAATTCATCAAACTTCAGATAATTTTGAAAAAAAGAAAAAGATTAGTAATAAT
>CAMWQX010000099.1 GCA_947176475.1 uncultured Bacillota bacterium | reverse complement strand
GTATCAAACTTTAGTTAATGCTGGGTATAAGAATGTATTTTGGTTTAAATCAAGTATAAGGGCATATGAGTATTTTAAGACTCGTGAAGATGAATTAAAGAAATTTGATATGATTTTAATGGGAAGTAGAACTGTTGATTATTTTAATGCTCAAAAATATAATCAACCATTTACTAATGTGACTTTTTACTCATGCGATGCTCTAAAACTTTCTTTTTTTACAGGGCATAGTATGGAAGATAAAAGAATGTTATTTTTTGTATCCCATCCTAGTGTTAGTAGTTTAGGAATACCTGAGAAAGAGTTTTTGACGGTTTTAGATAAAGCTATACCAAATGAATTAAAGGGTGAAGTAATAGAGATACCAGAAGTTGAAAGCAAAGATGTGGTATTACCGGAAAAACGTGAAGATGTAAAAGTATTATATATTGGATTTGAAAATAATAATGAAGCAGTAGAAAAGGTTTTTAAAGAATCTGGTCTAACTAATTATCAATTTATTGGAGATGCAGATTTTACTTTAGAGGATAGTGTTTCAAGACTTGTAGATTATGATTTAGTAGTCGTAGATAATATGTGTAATGCTAAATTATGTTTGATGGGTGATGAATTACAAGATTATATGAAAGATAAAGGAAAGAGTATCTATTTGGCATTTTATCATTCTTTTTATCAAGGTGAAGGCATTAATAGATTTTATCTAAACGGCTTCCCAACAGAAGATCTAGATAATAAGAAAAGAATAAATTTTAGATCAATGGAATCTGAAGAAGGTAGTTTAAGAGATTTAACAGGTCTAGTTGTTAATGCATATTGCTCATATAACAAGAATATGGGAGACGGAGGATATCCAAATGGTGATGAACTAGATCAAAAATGTGATAAAAAGTATGAAATAGCATGTGAAGAGGCAAGAGTTGTAGCAGAACATATTTATGAACTTGCAACGATTCAAAGATATTTACTTGATTATCGTGAGTTAATAAGTGAAGGAATTAATAATTATGCTTTAGCAGGTCAGAAAACAGAGGCTATACCACATGGTGTAAGAATAAATTTTGAAGGTTTGAGTGTTGATATCTGTGAAGATGGTTTAAGTATTGCTTTCTTAGTTGGTAAAAGAGAAGCTAGTCGTCTAACTTTTAAAGATGTTGATTTAAAAAATGATGAATCATTTGAACAATTTTATATGGAATATTTAAGTGAAAAGGGAAAAACATCTCCACAAATGATACGTAGATATTACGAGCATTATGATCCTTCATTAAAGATAGAAAATCTAGCAAGTGAAGAAGAGATGAAAAAGGTAAGTGCTATTTATACTAGAATGTGTAGCGTGTTAGTACCTATTATTGATGGAATAAAAAATCCTGAAGGGGTAACAGAAGATAATAAGAAATATCGTATGAAATATTCAGAATCTAATAATAGAAAATAAAAAGATTAGAATTCAATTGAAACTAGTCTTTTTTTTCGTTATAATACACTTTAAAGGTGATGCAGAAATATGGATAAAAGATGCGCAAACATACTATTATTAAGTGATAAGGAATTTGAGTATAAAACTTTGGTTGATGCAGGATATAAAAATGTATTTTGGTTTAAGTCAACTCTAAGAGCAAATGAGTACTTTAAAGGTAAGGAAGAAGAATTAGAAAAATTTGATATTATTTTAATGGGAAGTAGTTCAGTTAAAAATATAGATAATTATAAATATCAACAATTGTTTTATGGAGCAATTAATGGAGAGAAGAGAGTTCCTCATATGTGCTTTTTTAGTACAAGATATGAAGATGATGAATCAAAGAGGTTTATTGTGTCATATCCTTGTTTAATAGGTGAAAGAATTTTAAAAAAGGATTTTTTAAGGATTTTAAATGATTCTATTCCTGAAAAACTAAGGGATGAGAAAATAGAAATACCGGATATTGAAGAGAAAGATATTGTTTTACCTAGACATCGTGAAGATATAAGAATATTATTTATGGGAAGTAATGAAAATCAGGATTTAGTTAAAAAGTTTTTGGAGGATGCTGGTTTTACTCAATGTGATTATGTGGAATCTAATAATTTTACTTTAAGAGATAATGTTGAAAGTTTAGTAAATTATGATTTAGTGGTTTGTGATTCAGAATTTAATGGGATGTTAACTTTGTTAGGTGATGAATTTCAAGATTATATGAAAGACAAAGGGAAGAGCATTTATTTAGCTGTCTATGATTTTAATTATAAGGGATTAAATCTTAATGATAATAATGTATATGTTGAAGCATTACCAACGGAAAACCCTCAGAATAAAGAATTTGTTAAATTTAGATCACTAGAAGTTAGGGAAAATGTGATAAAAGATATAATGGGGATAGTTATTAATATGTATACTTCGTATAATAATAATCTTGGAGATGGTGGATATCCGGACAAAGAAGCGCTAGATGCAAAATACAATCGTCAATGTGATGAGTTTATTAAAAAGAATAAAATAGTATCGGAAAATATGGATAAGGTAAAATATATTAGGTCGATGTTAGAAAAATATTGTAGATTTTATAATAAAAACCAAAGATTTGGTCAAATGTTAAATATTTTTAATGATTTAAAAATAGATATTTTGGAAGACGGAGTAAGTGTTGCTTTGTTAGCAGGAAATAAAGAAGAAGTACGAATGACATTTAGTGATAAGGAAAATAAGGATGAAAAAGATACTTGTTTACATTTTTATTTAGAGTATTTAACTGGTAATGGAATGTGTTCACCTGTTAGAAGAACGTGTACTTCTAGATATTGTGTAGATAATAAAGATGATTATCCAAGTGATGAAGAAATCAAAAAGATAGAGAAAATTTATATGAGTATTAAAAAAGAACTTCCACCAATAGTTGATACTGTTGATACAAGAAATGCGCATAATAGTCGAGGTAATGAAAATAAAAAATCAAATAAAAAATATAATAAAAGATATAATAAGAGATATGTATGATATAATAGATAAAGAGAGTAGGTAATAAAATGGCACTTAAAGCAGGTATAGTTGGTTTACCTAATGTTGGTAAATCGACACTTTTTAATGCAATTACAAAGAAAAATATTTTGGCAGCAAATTATCCTTTTGCAACTATTGATCCAAATGTGGGAGTAGTTACAGTACCAGATGCAAGATTGGATTTTTTAAGAGACTTATATAAGCCAAAGAGTTTAGTTCCAACAGCTTATGAATTTATCGATATAGCTGGGTTGGTTAAAGGCGCTAGTCAAGGTGAAGGTTTAGGAAATAAATTTTTAAGTCATATTAGAGAAGTTGATGCTATAGTTGAAGTAGTTAGATGCTTTGATGATAAAGATATAACCCATGTTGAAGGGGGAATTGATCCAATAAGAGATATTGAAATTATCAATGTTGAATTAATATTAGCAGACTTAGAAGTTTTGAATAATCGTATAAATAAATTAGGTAAAAAAGTAACAATGACGAAGGATAAGAATGAGTTATTGGAGATTGGTGCATTACAAAAATGTATTGCTAATTTGGAAAAGAATATTCCTCTTCGTTTAGTTGAATTTGATGAAAATGAATTAAATGTCTTAAAGAATTTTTCACTTATTACTTTAAAACCAATGATTTATGCGGCTAATGTGAGTGAAGAAGATATAGCGTTAGGTAAGAATCAATATACCGAGAAGGTATCCGAATATGCAGCGCGCGAACATGCTGGAGTTATCGTAATGTGTGCAAAGATTGAAGCTGAACTTGCCGATATGCCCGATGAAGATAAGAAGTTATTTATGGAAGATTTAGGGATAAATAATAGTGGATTAGATAAATTAATTTTTGCAACATATGACTTACTTGGCTTAGCAACATTCTTTACCGCTGGAGAAGATGAATGCCGTGCTTGGACTTTTAGAAAAGGAATGAAAGCGCCACAATGTGCAGGTGTAATTCATACGGATTTTGAAAAGGGATTCATTAAAGCTGAGGTTATGAGTTATGAAGATTTAAAAGAATATGGTTCAGAGATAAAGGTAAAAGAAGCTGGTAAGGTGAGACTTGAAGGAAAAGATTATCTAATGCAAGATGGAGATATAGCATATTTTAGATTTAATGTAACTAAATAAGATGTAAAGCAATGTGATAAAAACATAAACATTGCTTTTTTTTGATATAATAGAATAAAGTAAGAGAAAGTAAGTGAGGTAATATGCAAGAAAATAGTAATAAAAAAATTATAGTAATGGTGAGCATTATAATACTTGTTATCGTAATGGGGATTTTAATATATGTTTTGGCAATTGGGGATAATAAAACAGATGATTCAAAAAGTCCCAATGTTAATGATAGTGTTTTTAATGATGATGAGAAAACAAATAATGACAAAGATAATCGTTCTATAGTGCTTGCAAATGTTAAATTTTTAACTAGTGACTATTTAGAAAAAGAAAAGGGTACGAAATATTATATTTATAAAGATAAAACCCAAAAGGGGGATGATGAATATTATATTATTCCTGAAAAAGATAAGAAATATTATGATGAAAATTATCAATTTGTTGATTCATATACTTGTCAAGATAAATGTATTACTAATGAAGTATTTTTTCTTCATGAAGATAAAAGTTTAGAATATTTTGATAGAAAAGTTGGTAAAGTTAAAACTCTTACTTTGGCCAAAAAATATGAGACGATAAGTGAAGATTTAGTTGTTTTAAAATATAGTAATGGAAAGAATATATTTTATTATGGCGAATATAAAGGAGATAGAGCATTTTCTCCTGTTGGCGAAGATGGGGCAATAGAATTGACATTTGAATATTCAAATTTATTATTTGGATCTTCTACATCTATTTTGGATAAAGGAATGTATATTCTAGCCTTAGGCGGAGGTACGGAATTATCCTATGAAATTTATAGTGATACTAAAAATAGAGTTGGCTATGGAAACTATGGGAATACCGAGTTTTATGATGTAAGTTTAGAAATGAGTGGAGAAAATTATAAAGTTAATGTGTTAGCTGTTGGTGGAGAAGAACATCATTTAATATTAGATTCACAACTTAAGAAGATAGTAAGTTTTTCGGGTAATATGGAAAATTGCCTTTTAAAAAAAGGAGAATACTATTGCTATTTTAATGGTGCTTATACTTTAGAGGAAAACAAGCAATCAGCTAAAATAGTTAAGTATGATAATACGGGTAAAGAAACTTTATTAAAAGAATATGTGTCAGTAGTTGATATGAATGATGATTTAGTAGTAATGGCATTGGGAAAAGATAAAAAGTATGAAATCTATGATTTGGCAAAAGATAAAGTGTTATATACTTTTGATGCTTTAGCTTCTAGTCAAAATCAAATTTATAATAATTCTTTTGAAGTTTATAATTACTATGAAAAGAAAACAAATATGTTTAAAGCTTTTATAGTTGATGCAAAATTAACAAAGAATGATTTTCCTAATGAGAATCATAATCCAGAAAAAGATAATTATGTTA
>CAMWQX010000098.1 GCA_947176475.1 uncultured Bacillota bacterium | reverse complement strand
TTTTTATCTTCTACAATATACATTAACGAAAAGTTTTCATTTTACTTCTTTTTTTATCAAAAAAAGGAATAAACATTTATTCCTTTATCAAATCCTCTAAGTTCTTAATACTTAAATTATTATACTTAAGATGACTAATAATAACTTTTACCTCACTAAGTGACAAATTACTACTAAGAAGTAAAATATTGCCGCCTCTTATATTTTTTTTAACACTAGCCAAATTACTATGATTAATCTCAATAGTTGGTTTTATTATAAAATATTTATTACTCTTACAAGAAGCAATATTCGAATAATCCACTAGACACATCTTACTATTCATCTTATTCTTTTTTAAATAGCTATTTAATTTATTAAACTCCTCACTATCACCATTACCATTAATATAAGACATCCCCTTATTCAAATCATTACTATCCTTTATCACCTTTGTATATGAAATCTTATTCTCCCTAAAATAACTATCCCATTCATCATTTAAAACTATCAAAGAAACTTCTGATCTTTTATTAGTATTAATTATAACTTTATCTAAATTGTCATACAAAGAAACATCCGGTTTTATATAATCATACACTAAAAAAGTTTCATTAAAAGTTCCAAACTCATTCATCTTCAAATACGATTCTCTTTCATTTAATTTAGATCCATTACTCCCGGGAATTATCGTATTATCTTCAATAATAGCATTAACTGGCTCAACATAATTATCGCTAAACTTTTTAACCTCTTTCATAATCGGACTCATATTTTCTACCATAATTATCGCCGTATCCGATATATAAAAAGAGAATATACACAAGAATATAACTAATCCATATTTAACATATTTCATATTATCACCTTAGTATATATATATGAAAACAATAAAAAAAAAGACTTTTAAATATCAAAGTCTTTTGTTAGTTTTTGACGTTTCTTCTTTTCTTTTTTAGAAACCTTTTTTTCTTCTTGAGATTCGTTTTTCACAACCTTAATATCCTTAATTTGTTCAATTAATTCAGTTTCGGATAAATCTTCATCATTAATATCCTCTTTTTTCTTAAGTTCCTCACTTTTCTTCTTCTCTACTTTAATTTCTTTAATAACATTATTGTTAATATTGGTAGGTTCTTCTACTTTAATAACACGTTTTGGCTTTCTTAAAATAAGGATTAAGAAAAGCAAGAAAGACAATCCCATAAGTCCAAATATGACATATTTATATTTCATAATCAATTCTTCATAATATTTATCTAATTCATCAGAATACAATTGAATGGTTTGATTCTCTGTATCATATTGATAATATGCTAAATCTCCCGTTTCCATATTCTCTGCATAAATAATGACAATATTGCTCTTTTTATTTAAAGCATAACCTTCAACTGTCATATCATCATACTTGATATTCTTGCGAATATACTTATCAAATGAAGATGATTCAGGTAATTTTTGGGGATACAAGACTACATTATTAGATTTTATCTCATTATATAAAGCAATAACACTTTCTTCAAGTATAGCCAAATTAACTTTGCCATCTTCATCTTTTAAACCTATTAAAGTCGTATCTGTTACTTCATTATATAAAGCAGGTATCTCTTCCCCTTGATAAGTAATTTCTTTGCCTTCAAAAGTCGACAATTCTCCTAGTTCATTACTTTTACGAATTACACTATAGTTTTTCCCAGCATATGCAACATTAATTGGATTTTTTTCTTTGCGATAAATATTAACCACATATGTTTGTGTATTTCCTTTTTGCGCAGTTACTATAACTTCAAAACGATTATTACCCTCATTTAATTCAACGGTATTTAATCCACTTACACTAGCATTGCTGTCGGCCTTTTTACCAGTAATAGTTGCCGTCGTTACATCATTTTCTACTTCGACATTATACTCTAAAGTACTCTTATCAAATTTGGGATTTAATTCATGACCCGTAACACCTAAACTACTTAAAGTCGCATTCGATGAATATGTAGCTTCTAATTCCGATTGGGTCATGATACGAATAGTTTTACTTGAACTAGTTAAGCTCATCTCACTCATCGTATCAAAATCATATGCTTCATAACTGCTAACAGAGACCTTTGTCGTTCCTGTCTTGCGGGCTTCAAAAGTAAATGTATAACTCTTACTCTTAGTTCCGCTGCTAGTATAATTTACCATTGTACTTCCTCCACCCTCAGAAGAAGCACTTACTAATTTTAAGTAACTCTTATCATAATTTAAATCCATCTGCCAAGAGCCTAATTTTCCCTTAGTTGCCGACAATTTAACTGTAACTGTCACCTTATTGCCCTGAACAGCTGTTGATGGACCTGTAACACTTATACTACCACTAGCTGCATTAACTCCCATCGGTATAACACATGCACTTATTAATAACGCTAACCATAATTTTATTCTTTTCATATTTCACCTCATATTATTGTTTTATTTCATAAGAACCCAAAATACTCTTTTGCATCTGTAATAGATCTAAGGCATTTATCTTGCCATCTCCTGATGCATCTCCAGCTTTTTCTTGTTCTTCCGTTAAATCATATGAACCTAAGATTGATTTTTGAACTTGTAATAAGTCTAAGGCATTTATTTTGCCATCTCCCGATGTATCACCTTTAATAACAATCTTTGCTGACGTTGTATCTGTGGTATTCTTAATCTTTATTATAAATCCTGTTCCTACAGCACCACTCGTCTTGGCATTACCCTTAGCATCCGTAATAGTTACCGTATTAGCTCCACTTACAGCTTCTATACTATCCTTAATATCTTTTACTTCTGTTCCTGGTGCAACTCCGGTAATAATACCTGAACCATATTTATATCCTGCTGAATTTAATACTGTACTAATTGGTAAAGTTGTAACCTTATCATCCGTTGTTGAGCCTGTCGCTCCACTACTACTATTGGTAATGCTATTATCCATATTATAATAAACAGGTATGTGGAAAACAAAACCTTGATTCAATAAATCCAAATTCTTATAAGAAGTATAAGCTGTCCTTGATTCACTAGAAGGAGCTGCAATATTTGTCATATATTGATGTAAATATAGTTTAGTTGTATTAGTTGGAACAACATTAAATTTTTGGAAGTATGTCGTGTATTGACCAACTGCTATATAACTATTAGCAAGCATATCTGCTCCACCTTTAATTGAGTTATAAGGTGAATTCCAACCATTATTCTTTGAATAAGAAAGCCCACAATAAGTTGTTCCCTTAGTTGTCGCACATGCATCAGTAACTCCAATATTATAAAAATTATAATAGCCACTTTTACCTTCAAAAACATAATCACCACTATAAAGATTTTTTAAAGACTCACCTGTCCCCAATTCTTGACGCATTCTTGATGCTAAGAATACTGGATTAACATTTGCCGCACTACCGGCATTATTAGTTATCACTGCTAAATCATTTTTCTTTGTTTCATGATGCTTATAAAAAGCCGTTGATTGCAAAATTGATTTTATTGTACTTGGATAGATATTAACATATGTCTTATCATATCTTAAATATTCAAATTGGAATATATATTGTTCACTAAAGAAATTACGCGGATCCA
Source organism: uncultured Bacillota bacterium (assembly GCA_947176475.1). Lineage (GTDB taxonomy): Bacteria > Bacillota_I > Bacilli_A > RF39 > UBA660 > CAG-582. Next base: position 1,948 of record CAMWQX010000098.1, on the reverse strand, counting down.
TATAATAAGCAACTGCTGTTTGACTTGCTGTCTTCCAACTTCCATACCCCTTATTACATGAAGTATCAATATAGTTACTATTTGAAGTTTGGATCAAACTTTTTCCACAACTACTTTCCTTATCCACTGCTGTTGCCCAATCAAGACCCGTCTGAATAGCTGTAAATTTCCATGTTGGATGGGCACTTTTTAAACTACATAACCCTGACCAATAACTGCTAGGAAAACCTGCCGCTGCCATCTCTTTTTCACAATTTGAATTTGGATTGGTAGTTGGAGCCTGAGCTGTTGGAGCTTTTTTCAAAGTCGCATATAGACTACAAACATATCCTGTTTGATTAGAATCATAAATAATCTCATACCAACCTTCATCACAACTGCCATTTTTTACTGTATCTGCAACTATTTCACTTCTCTTTAAATCAAACTGTTCTCCATTTTTACCAACTCTGATTTTTTCACTAGATGTCCCTGGACCTTTACGAATATTAACTGAATCATTAAGTATGATGTAATCTGATGCTGCCAAAACCGGTGCTTGAACGACCAAAAAAGTTGAAAAAAGGCAAAATGTCAACAATAAATATTTCTTCATTACATCACTTCCTAACTACAGTTATACACTTTAATTATATATCAAAGAATATCAAATCTCAATTTAGATGACTATCTAACTAGTAAAGTGTGTAAAACAAAAAAAGAAGAAAATTTCTTTTCTTCTCCTATAACTTATTGATAACTGCACAATTCTTATTGATACATCTTACTAAATCTTCAGGATCATATTTATCAAGAATTGCTGAGAAATTATCTGGATTCAATGTGAATCTATGTGGATACTTAGTTACACATTCATTAATATTTCTAATATCATATTTCTTTAATTCATTATAGTTAGCTGCTACAATGCTTGCAAATAAATTCATCATTTTAAATTCATCAGATGAAGTATTCTTTCTTAATACTCCCTCTTCCATTGGTGTTAAATCTATCATATCAGCTAAGTTCTTTTCCCCATTATATGGAATAACTTTATATAATAACTCTGTTAATTCATAATCTTTACGATTTTGTACTAATTCCTCTAATGCATTAATGTTAACACGATCAAGTAAATTAAATACATAACTAATTGAATTACTTATAGCGCCAGTATCTTCTAAGATTGATAAGATATGATCTAGATTTTGTGGCGTTACACTAGCAAGTACATTAGCACTCTCATAAATACGAGCTACTGCAATATTGTGTTTACGCATAACATTGATAAAATCCATAGTATTATTCTTATTGAAGTTCTTCTTTATCATCTCTAAATCACTATCAGAGAATCTATTAGCTTCCAAATTACATTCTTTTAATTCTTCCGTAATATCTTTATCACTTACAGCAAATGATTGAGCAGTTACAACATTACTATCTAATTCCTTAGATAATTCATCAGTTAATTCATCAGTATTTTTAACAATTGAATCCAACTCATCATTTTCAATCTTTAGTTCTAAGACATCGTCATCATCATCGTCATCAGCACTTAGACTCGATATACTATTTAATAATTCATTATCAGCATTAAGATCATCTAAAACACTGAAAATACTTGGTTCATCTTTAGATCCTAATAACTCATCATGACTTGTCATTGTTGGAGTCGCTGTTGGTGTAACGACATTCTTACTTGGAATTGTAATTTCTTCTAAATCATCTGGAACAAAGATATTTATATCATCCTTTTTCTCCGGAATTTCTGGAGTTACAGTTTCTTTCTTTGGTTCCTCTACTGCAGCTGCTATTGGTGTTTCAATAACTGGCTCTTCAACCTTAACTTCAGGAGTTTCTACTGGAGTAGACTCTACTGGAGTTGGCATTATCATTGGTTTAATAGCTGCCGCATTCTTATTTATTGTTTTACTCTTCTCTAATAAATCATTAGCTTGTAAGATAATAT
>CAMWQX010000097.1 GCA_947176475.1 uncultured Bacillota bacterium | reverse complement strand
TCTTGTCGTTGGCAGAGTCAGATGTGTATTAGATACATTAATATATTAAAAACATTTTATCTCTTCCTTTAAGTGAACGCCAAAAATTAGGATATGAAAAAGACATAACATTTATTCCTCCAACCGAAATAGACCCTTTCAATATATTACTAGAGAATATAAATGAAAAATATTTATCTAAAATAATTGGTCGAGATGGTAAAAGATTAGTAGCTCCTAACCGCATTGGTTATACGGATATCTATTACATTTTAGGTCCAAATGGGAAAGTTTTAGAAAGCATCGAAAAAACGGAAGCAAGAGATGTAACTGTACCAGAATATTATGAAGAAGTAAGAAATGAAATAGTTGCTAATGACAATAACATCTTTGATTACTATTATAATCGTAACTTTAAAGAACCTACAAAACTTGTTTATCTATCTAGCAAAATAAAGGATATATATGAAACTACTGTCGAGGGATTTAAAGAAGCCTATGATAAAAATCATGCTCTAATAAACCGTCGAAAAGAGGTAGAAGATTTAGAAAACGCTTTATTTATTGAATTATCACTTCTTCGCTATTCTCCTATTCATAAAATGGTTGAAGTTATAGAAACAATTAATGGTAAAGAAACTCTCCATCTTGATTATGAACCTGATGATTTCATTGAAGAAGATGGCAATTTATATCAAGCATTAAAAAGAACTCGTAATATTCATATTCTTGACTATCCTCTAACTTACCTTTTTGAAAAAGAAAATACTAGTCCAGAAGATCAAGAAAGAATAAAAGCCAAATTAAATGAACTTTTAGCATTATGGGAAGAATATGATAAATTAAATGAACTCATTATTGATGAAGATATTCTAATATGTTCCTATGTTGAACAAAATTATCCAGATATAACTGCTAAAATTAAATCTCAAGATTATCCACATTGGTTCTTACCGGATATAGAAACATTCCTAAACTCTTTAAATTTAAATGCTGAAGATTATGATATTCTAAGAAATTATATCTTAATAAAACAATGCCGCAACAAGTATGATTATGAAACTAAACTTTCAAAGCTAGAGGATCGCGAATTTATCTTGCGTGAGAACTATTCAGTAAACTCCCACATGAGCTATATTGAAGAATTCACGGACTTTGTTGATTATGAAACTAGTCTAAAAAATGGCGATATTACCCAAGAAGATTATAATCACATTATGGAATTTCTTGATATACTAGAACAAGAATCCGAAATAGAAGAAATACTTGACTTTAATCACAGTGCTCGTCTTTCTGCTTATGAACAAATGATGCCATTAATTGATAAATTAAGTGTTGGGGAATTAACTACTATAAAAGAGAAAATGGTAAAAACCGAAGACAGTGAAAATAGATTTAATAAGTTTGTTGATTACCTATACTTTTACTTCTATGACGATATTCCACCATGGATTAAATTAGAGTTAGAAAAAAGTCCTAAAGTTCAAGAAAAATACGAGTCAACTGTTGATCGACGCTTGATTAAGGAAAGTTCATTCCATGTCGATGAACATGTAAAAGTAGTAGATGATATATTTGCCCACTTTTAAAAATAATATAAAAGTAAATCTATGATAGGTTTACTTTTTTATATGGTATAATATTTAAATAAAAGAAGGTGATTTGATGTTAATAAAGGATATCGAGCCAATTGATAAAGTTGGTATCAATCTATTAAACCAAGATGACACACTTAATTTAATAGATGAAATAATTGAATTGCCATTAAGAAATGCCTGTAAAATATTTAAACAAAAAGGCATAGAAACAGTTATGAGCAGTGCTAATAAGAATAATATTTTACCATCAGGAGTGAAACCAACAGAAAAAGAAGATGTCGCTGGAATGTATTTGTTTAATCCATCTCCAACATTTGAAGATGCGGGAAAAGGATATGCTTGGATTATGCTTAACTTTGATAATCTAAGTAATGCCAATAAAGATTTACTATTTTCTCTTGAAGAAAACGGAGGAGAAAAGACTATTTGGTTTGTCCATCCATTTACTTTAGGAAACTTAGATTATCAAATTAGGGTAGGAAAGTATACTTATGAACAACTAAGAACTTATTTAAACGAAGATGAAATACCTCAAGGTATTGAATATGATGAAAGATTAGCCAAATTTGAAAGCAAACATATCGTGTTAGGATACAGTGGTAGATATCCAACAAACACCGTTATAGTACGTATGCCTATAAATGAGCAAACTACAGTCAAAGAAGTTGAAGAATACTTTGAAAGTTTTGCCAAGGGATTTAATAACCAAAATGTTATAAGAGAAGATATAAGTCCTAAAGCATACTATTAAATATTATGATATAATCTATACATAAGAAAGGTCGATAATTATGGAAATGCTTTATGATTACACAAATGATGGACTAAGACTTTGTGCTCTTCACTGGGAAATTTCAACAAAAGAAACTTGTATTGTTCTTATTCATGGACAAGGAGGAAACGTCTTAGAAAACTATTTTGCAGATGTATGGGGACGTATATTTAATGAAAATAATATTGGTTTTATCTACGGACATAATCGTGGATATAATCACATCAATGATATTATTACTAAAGATAATGATTTAAAAAGATGTGGAGCAACATTTGAAATATTTGAAGAAAGTATCTACGATGTTGATTTATGGGTTAAAAAAGCATATGAACTAGGATATAAAAAAGTAATACTTATGGGACATAGTTTAGGATGTAATAAAGTTATTTACTATATCCACGAAAAACATCCAAGGTTAGATGGTGTTATTCTGGCATCTCCTCCAGACATGGTTGGTTTAACATTACTAGAAGAACCGACTTATGAAGATTTAGTTAAAGAGGCTAAACAAAATGTTGAAGATGGAAATCCAAGAAAGTTACTTAATGAATTGTTGGACGGCTATAGCTATACTAGTTCAGAAAATTTCTTAAATCTTTATACAGAAGGTAATAATATTGATAATCTTCCAATTGAGAGAAATCCGGAACACTTTGAACAACTAGAAAGCATAACCGTTAAAACTTTAGCATTTTCCGGTGGAAATGAAACAGGACCATATGCCAAAATTGAATTATTGAAAGAAAAAGCTCTTAATTGCCCTAATTTTGAAGTAGCATTCATCTCAGGATCAGGGCATACATATAATAATCACGAAGAAGATGTTGCTAATTTAATAGTAGGTTGGTTAGATAGAAACAATTAAAGTGTCAATTTTAATTGTTTTTTCTTTTGTCACTTAGATGTCATTTTTCATGTTTTATAATGTAATTGTTCTTGAAAGGAGAAATATTATGGAAATTTTAAAAGTTGAAGGTTTAACAAAAGTTTATGGAAAGGGAGAGAATAAAGTTATTGCATTAGATGACGTATCATTCAGTGTCAATAAGGGTGAGTTTGTCGCTATTGTTGGTGCCAGCGGAAGTGGTAAATCAACATTATTGCACTTAATTGGTGGAGTTGACCGTCCAACAAGTGGAAAAGTATTCATAGATGATAAAGACATATTTGCTATGAATGATGATAAAATAGCCATATTTAGAAGAAGACAAGTTGGTTTAATATACCAATTCTATAATCTAATTCCCATTCTAAATGTCGAAGAAAATATCACTTTGCCACTAGAACTTGATGGCCGAAATGTTGATGAAAAGGAATTGAATAGTTTACTTAATACATTAGGTTTATCATCAAGAAAGAAACATTTGCCAAATGAACTATCCGGTGGACAACAACAAAGAACTAGTATCGGAAGAGCTTTAATCACTCATCCAGCAATCATCTTAGCTGATGAACCAACGGGAAATCTTGATTCTAAAGCCAGTGATGAAATTGTTGATATCTTAAAGATGTCCAATAAAAAATATAATCAAACCATCGTAATGATTACCCATAATCTTGATATCGCTGCTAAAGCTGATCGTATTATTAAGATTGAGGATGGTCGAATCGTTAAGGAGGTTTAATAATGAACTTACTTAATAAATTAACTAAGAAAAATTTAATATTAAATAAAAAGAGAACAATTGTAACGGTTATAGGTATTATTCTTTCCGTTGCACTAATTTCTGCATTATCTAGTTTAGTTGTAAGTTTTCAATCATCTCTTATTAACTATGAAAAGATAAATTCAGGTAATTTTCACGTATCTTTTATGGGCCTAACCTTAGAAGATATCGATAAGTTTAAAGAAAATCGTAAATTTGACGAAGTTTTCTTTACCAAAGAAGTTGGTTATGCTCCTATTGATGAGATACAAAATGAAGACAAACCATATGCCTATGTATCAGCATACGATTTTGATTCCCTTGAAAATCTTGGTTTAATACTTAGAGAAGGAAGATTACCAAAGACTAGTAAAGAAATCGTTATTCCAAGACACTTAAAAACCAATGGTCGTGTTGATTTAAAAGTGGGAGATACGATAAAGTTAAACATCGGAAAACGAAAAACATTAGATGGTTATGAATTAGATCAATTTAACCCCTTTAACAGTGACGAAGAAAAATTTGAAGGTGAAAATGAAGTCGAATATAAAATCGTTGGTATCATTGAAAGACCTAGTTATAAAGTAGAAGATTATTCCTCACCAGGTTATACCTTTATCACATGCTTAGACACTAAAGAAGAAGGTAAATACGAAGCTTATGTTCGTCTTAATAAAGATGGTTTAAGAAATTATTATAAGACACTTGCCAATGTTTTAGGAGTAGATGAAAAAACTTATATAGAAGTTAATACGTATCCTGATTTTATTTCTGAAGAAGAATATAATGATTATTTAAAGAGATCAGAAGAACTAGAAAAACAATTACAAGATGCCAAATACAGCATTAAATCAAGAAATTCTACTCTTATATCTTTAGAAGGTGGTTCTACTAATGATGAAACAATGCAAGTGTTAATAAATGTTGCAGTAATTGTTGTCATCATCATCATCGCAACTTCTGTATTCTGTATCAAAAATAGTTTCAACATTTCTATAACGGAGAAAACTAAACAATATGGAATGCTAGCAAGTGTTGGTGCAACTAAAAAGCAAATTAAGAAAAACGTCCTATATGAAGCCTTTGTTCTAGGACTTATTGGTATCCCTTTAGGTATTTTAGGTGGTCTTTTAGCCGCTTATATACTTATCCTAGTATGTAATTATTTATTAATGGATATTTTAAATATGGACTTAACATTCAAGATATCCTTATTATCAATAGTTATCTCGGTTATCTTAGGTGCTTTAACAATATATCTTTCAGCCGTAAGAAGTGCCAGAAAAGCCTCTCGTATTTCACCAATTACTGCTATCCGTAATAATGATGATATTAAGATTAAATCCAAAAAGATCAAAGCTCCAAAAGTTATCAAGAAACTATTTGGTATAGGCGGAGATGTTTCTTATAAGAATTTAAAGAGAAACAACAAAAAATATCGTACAACTGTCATTTCTATCATCGTTTGTGTATCTGTCTTTATTGCTCTTTATTCTTTCATGAATTTAGCTTTCAAAACTGTTGATATGCAAT
>CAMWQX010000096.1 GCA_947176475.1 uncultured Bacillota bacterium | reverse complement strand
CTTTTAATAAATCCTATCAATAATAGTTTATCATAATATTAAGGATATTAAAATGTGCTTATTAATGGGGAAGCATAACCGCTTTATTGGGCTCTGGAGTAATTAGGCAGTTATTTAAAGAATCAATAATAAATTCTGGTTCATAAATATTTTCTAATTGGATTATAGGAATTCCTAAATCATTTAATCTTTTAATCACTTCTTCTACTCCACTAAAAATTAATTGCATTGTTTTTTCTGTATCGGCAATTGGAGTAACGCCAAAAGATATACCTATTTTAAATGGCTCAGTAATATCGCCATTATAGTTTAATAATTGTGTTAATAAATCTTGACATCTGTTACAATATGATGGATTTCCATTTACATCTAAAGCATATTCATTTTTTGCAAGAACAAGGGGGTTAATATGAGCCGCGAAAGCAAAATTATTTCCATAAGCATATAAGCCAACACATACTTGTAAATTTTCAACATATAGTAATGGTTTGTCTTTAGTTGTTATTCTCCATTCATGTAGTGGTACATGTTGTATTTCTTCAGTTGATATGTTATCTATATCAAATTCCCAAACTTTTAATGATCTTTCTATTATCTCTTTATTAAACTCCATATTTTCCTCCTAATAAGATTTTAGCTCTATGCAAGTTTCTTTATTATTTTATGTTGCTTTATTCAAAATCAATAATTGCCTTTATTCTTCTTACCCCAGCTGAAGAACTTTCTTCTTTTATTATTTTAAAGTTTTTCAATTCTTCCGTATTATTGGCATGAGGTCCACCACAAATCTCTTTCGAATATTCGCCAATTGTATATACTTTTACTTTTTCTCCATATTTATCACCAAATACACCTATAGCTCCTTGTGATTTAGCTTCCTCCACTGTCATCTCCTCACAAACGACAGGAATATTTTTATTTATTGCTTCATTAACTATAACGCTTACTCTTTCTAACTCTTCAGGAGTAACTTTTCTATCGAATGAAAAATCAAATCTTAATCTTTCAGATGTAATATTGCTTCCCTTTTGATAAATCGTATCTCCCAAAACTCTTCTTAAAGCCCCATTTAATAAATGAGTTGCGGTATGCAATCTAGCCGTTTCAACTTTTGAATCAGCTAATCCTCCTTTAAATTTTTGTTCTGCACCAATTCTGGATTTTTCTTGATGTTCTCTAAATTTAACGGCAAATCCCTCTTCATCAATAGCTAATCCTTTTTCGATAGCCAATTCTTTAGTAAATTCAATTGGAAATCCATAAGTATCATACAAATGAAATAACGTTTCCCCATCGACAATTTTATCAATAGATTGCATCATTTTTTCGGCAACTTTCATTCCTTTATCTAGTGTTTTATTAAATGTTGCTTCTTCCTTTGTCAATTGAGAATATATATAATCTTCATTTCTTTCTAATTCTGGATAAATATCTGAATAATTTTCAACTACAACCTTAGCAATTTCATTCATAACACCATTTCCCGTTATATCAAGTTTTCTTAAATGTCTCATTGCTCTTCTAATAATTCTTCTTAATATATATCCTTGATCAACATTTGATGGAGTTACATCCTTATCATCACCTAATATAAATGTGGCAGAACGTAGATGGTCAGCAACTACACGGAAAGAAAATATATTTTCTTCACTAGTGTTGTAATAATCAATATTAGATATTTCACTTATCTTTTTTATAATTGGTTGAAATAACTCTGTATCATATGTAGACTCTTGATTATTCATTATATATAATACTCTTTCAAATCCTAAACCAGTATCGACGTTATGATTCTTCATTTTTTCAAATGTACCATCTTCATTTCTGTTGTACTCCATAAATACGTTATTCCACATTTCAACATATTTACCACAACTACATGCTGGTCCACATTCTTTAGAACATGCTTCTTTTCCAGTATCATAAAAAATTTCAGAATCTGGTCCACATGGTCCCGTATTTCCAACAGGTCCCCACCAATTTTCTTTTTTGGAATAAAAGAAGATTCTTTCATCAGGATAACCTAATTCTTTCCATATTGAATATGTTTCCATATCTTTTGGAGCTAATTCATCTCCTTCAAAACATGTCACTGCTATTCTTTCTTGTGGAATACCTAAAACTTTTGTTAAAAATTCGTGACTCATTGTTAGGGATTCTTTTTTAAAATAGTCATTTAAAGACCAATTCCCAAGCATCTCAAAAAAAGTAAGATGACAAGAATCCCCAACAGAATCAATGTCACATGTTCTAAAACACTTTTGATAGTCCACAAGTCTTTTTCCCAATGGGTGCTTTTGTCCTAACAAGTATGGTACTAATGGATGCATACCAGCTGTAGTAAACAATACACTTGGATCATTATCTGGTATTAATGACGCCGAATAAATCTCCTTGTGATCTTTACTTTTAAAAAAATCAACATATAACTTTCTTAGTTCTTTACCTGTCATATTTAATCATTCCTTTCTTTATAACAAATAAAAAAGAGATAGTACAAAGGAGTGCATAATTGCACGGTACCATCCCTATTATTTAACTTAATTAAGATAACGGCTATTAACCGGAAATGTTTACATTTCACTCAAAGGTAGCAATTTATATAATTATATTATTATCTTTCACCAAATGATAACTCTCTTTAAATATAAAATATATAAACCATGTCCTCATCAAAGATTTACAAGAACGATATTACACTATTTTTCATTTATTGTCAAGAAAATAGCTTCACATATACTAAATGGATTATTACTACTATTTTCTCAAAAAAAGAAAAAAGACAATCTTTCGATTGTTTTTCTATATAAAGTTCGTAATTTTCGAACATATTTCCAATTGGTGTCCCTGGGCAGCTATACTATAACTTTATAATTTTTTTTCTTTATTTCCAATTATCTCCCATGTTTCATCAAAAGCACCTTTTTCAATTCCTGTAATTCTACCGTTTTCCATATCCTTTTTTAATGTAGCTCCTTCAAATAAAAATTGATGTGATCCTTGTCCCCAAGCATCTTTTATACAGGTCGGCATAAGTATAATTTCTGGCAGCAAATATGCTAGCTTTGTACTTTTAACTTTAACAGCCTTATTTCCATTATGAGAAAATTCATTAGATACTATCTCATATCCGTAACTTTCTATCAAATCGAATTGCCAAGCTTTTCCTGATGAATCTCTTGGTACATAAATATCTTCTTCACTATTGGCAAAAATGGCATCACCAGCAGTTGTAATATACGTTGATTCTGTAAGACCTGCCGAATTGACGGTCTCAATCTTTTCGTTACCATTGGCTTTTATTATCATTGTTTCTGTTTTCTTTCGGCCAACATAAGCCATAGAGAAATCTAATTTTGATATATCTAGAACTCTACATTTTATCCCATTTTCGTTGCATATAAATTCATCAGTATAATGTAACATTTCTTCACCTCATTTATTAATAAATATTGGTTTTGTCGTTTTTCATTTTTTTTATTTTGTTAAAGATGCAAATAAATTTTCATATATTTCATTTGCATTTAATTGCTTAACAAAGGTTATTTGATGATGACCTTCGGTAAGAGTAAAAGTATTATCGTCATTGATTGTTGGACAGCTTATATCCATTGTTTTAAACCATTCTTTATTGATTAGATAGGCAATGGATCCAATATCCCATATTGGCCATCTTTTATGTGGTCCCCAAAATCTATTATAAAACTTCTCACATAAATAATCACATAAGGCATTTTTTCCGCCAATTTCGGCTTTTAATTCATAAATTGATGTCATTAAATTAGATGTTATAGGAGAACAAGGTATGACAGTCAATTTAACTTTAGAATAAAAGACCGTTTTAACAGCTTCGACATCTTGTCTAAAATTAAAATCTTTGTTATCGCCGAATAAGAAGTTTGTTCCTTGCCATATTATTTCAATTTTAGGTATTATGGAAGGATCGTTTTTTATAGCTAGAGCTATGTTGGTTAAACATCCTATTGCAACTATAGTTAAATGATCATTTTCATTAGCTAAATCAATTATTCTTTTTACGGCATCATTATTTTCATTATAACCATTTATTAAATAATCCTTGCTGCCTTTATATATTATTGATTTATCAGAAATATTTAAATAATCAAATATTTTTACTGTTTCGTCGTAACTATCATCTATCGAATCAGAAACAGTTTTTGAGTATCCACTGTGCTTAAATGGTGCTATTGTAATGGCTTTTATATCAAATAATTCCCTATTCTTTAAAAGATAAGCTAATGCAAAAAGGTCATCTGCTTCATTGTATGTATCAGTATCTAAAATAATTTTTCTCATAATATTTTTACTCCTATTATTATTTGTTACATTCATTATACCATAGGAATAAATGGTCTTTATAAATTAATTGGATAAATACTATATAAACTTTGTTTAATATACAATAAAAAATCTACGTAAAAACGTAGATAATTAGCCAAATGGTGTCCCCGGGCAGAATCGAACTGCCGACCTATCGCTTAGGAGGCGATTGCTCTATCCTACTGAGCTACGAGAACATATCTATATTTTATCACAAAATTAAAACAATGGAACTATTTATGTTCCATTGTTAGTATATTAAATGCTAATATTCCCATTAAAGATATGGCATAGCCAATCTTTGATGTAACTTTTTTATAACTAAACTTATATAAAGCTTGTTCATAAATAGCAATTCCTTTGTCAACTGCTGTAAGTAACCAACTTTCTTTGTATTTAGGAACTACCTTACTTAAAGGGAACATATGTGCTTCAATGGCATTTGCTTCGATATCATTGATAGCAAATTCGCCTTTGGCATTAGCAAGGGCAATATCAGGATGAACAACACCTTGAATTAAACCACGATGAGAGCCAAATTCCTTATTAGTAAAGAAATCATGTAAGATAGCAGCACGAGTAGCAGATACATAGTCCATTTTTAATTTTTTAGCTATTTTATATACACTACGGGCAACGCGTAAGGAATGTTCCATACGAGTTATACCATGATGGGTTTCTAAACTTATTTTTTGAAACTTTTTATTCTCTAATATATCTTTTGCAATATACTCAAAACTAACTTCGTTTTTCATATATGTAATAACCTCCAATACTTTAAACACTTATACGTGTTTAAATCGAACAGCATAGAAAGTATATCATGATATTAGATGTTTGTCTATAATATTCCATTAACTATACATTTTAAGTGTATAGTTGTTATAAGTTACATCATTGTTAACTTTAGTGAATACCGTATTATCATTAAGAGTAATACTATCTAATGTTTCTGTGTATGATCCTAATTTAACATTAGTAATAGTGCTTGAATCAATGAAGAAATATTGTTCATTTTTGATTGTTCCGTTGATATATAGGAGATAACTTCTAGTATTATCTTTATATAAATAGTATTTCATTTCCGTATCAAAGATCTTTAATGATTCATTATTATAAGTAATGGCATTTTCACCAATAGAGATATCTTGATTATCTAATTTTAATACACCTTCATTTAATATATATGTCCCATAT
>CAMWQX010000095.1 GCA_947176475.1 uncultured Bacillota bacterium | reverse complement strand
ATTCTATAGATAATATATCGTAGAATATACCAGATTCTACGACACTTTTTATTTAATAGAAAGGAATTTGAAGTATGAAAAATAAAGTAAAGAAATTACTCATTTATACAGTTATATTGATAGCAATATCCATAACAACCGTATATGCAATAACAATAATAAAGGCATCAGATGTAATATATGATAATTCAAAAAGTGGAGGATCATCATCAAATGTTCAAGGAGCAATAGATGAGTTATATGAGATATCGGATGGTGGAGGAGGAGTAAATTTAAATAAAAACTTCATATCATATATAATAAATCTTGCAAAGAAAGATAAAGAAACCTTAGCGTATGATGGAACTTCTGACAATAATTTACGATATATCGGAGCAGATCCTGATAATTATGTTGAGTTCAATGGAGAACTATGGCGGATAATCGGTGTTATGAATAATGTTAAAGATTCAAACGGAATAAGTACTTCAAGAATTAAGTTAATTAGAGATAAATCCATTGGAGATTTATCTTGGAATAGTAATAATGTCAATGATTGGACTAAATCAGCATTACAACAGATACTAAATTCTGGAGATTACTATAACCGTAAAAATACATATAGTTCAATTGGCTTAACAAGCGAAGCAAAATCTATGATAAGCAGTGTAATGTGGAATTTGGGAAGTTATCATACAAGCATGGTAACATCTTCAAATATATATGCGTATGAACGAGGAATAGATGTGTATGCAGGTAGACCTACAACATGGACTGGTGAGATTGGATTAATGTATCCCAGTGATTATGGGTATGCTGTTGGTGAAAATGTAAGAAGTAAATGTCTATCTTTATCAATGAACGGATATAGTGGAAATCAGTGTTATAACAACGACTGGTTGTATTCGGCTTCAACTCAATGGACTTTATCACCAGTTTTAGACAGTCCATCTTATACGTTTCTCATTCGGTCTGATGGTCTTTTGTCAGGTGATCAATCAAAAAGTAGTTATTCTGTGAAGCCTGTTGTTTTTCTTAATCAAAACCTATATAGGATAGGAGGCAATGGGTCAAGTACAAATCCTTATAAATTATCTTATACATCAATTGAAACAGATACATCAAATGCATCACCACCAAAGATAGATGAAGGTGGAAAACTAATACCAGTGACATTAGCTGATGATGGAAAAGTAACTATGGTTAGTAAAGATGATGATAATTGGTATAACTATTCAGAAAAGAAATGGGCGAATGCAGTTATATTAAATGCCTATCCATCTAAAACATATAAAGTAGGAGATATTATTAAAGAATCAGATATAGAATCATACTTTGTCTGGATACCAAAGTATAAATATAAATTATGGAATACAGGAACAGCAAGTAAGAATGCCCATGAGATAGATATTATATTTGACACTAAAGATACCACAGACATTGAAGGAAAATCTTGTAAGACACCAATGACTTCAGGAGCCACAGGTAATTGTAATAATGGGGAATATATGACACATCCAGCATTTATATCATTAGGAGTCAATGGGTTTTGGGTAGGTAAATTTGAAACGGGGTATAGAGGAGCAACAACAGTATCATCAGCTCAAGCAAACAGTTCAGATTCATCAAAGATAATAATAAAGCCAAATGTATATTCGTGGAGAAATAATACGGTTTATAATTTCTTTGTAAGTGCCTACAATTATAATCGTTCATTAGATTCCCATATGGTGAAAAATATAGAATGGGGAGCTGTTGCATATCTATCTCATTCAAAATATGGAATTAATAGAGAGGTAAATATCAATAATAATTCATCATATAAAACAGGAAGCAGCGCACTTCCGAGTACAGATCAACAAACATATCTTGGTACCTATGGGGATGGTATAACATTCAACCAAACGTATAATACATCAATCGGGTATTTAGCGAGTACAACAGGAAATATTTTTGGAGTATACGATATGAGTGGTGGCGCACATGAATATACGGCAGCTTATATAAGTGGTACCACATCATCAAGTGGCTTTACTACAGCAACTCTTGCTAATTATAATGCAAAATATTTTGATGTTTATAATGCTAGTAGTGAAATTAATACATATCAATACAGAATATTAGGAGATGCAACAGGAGAAATGGGACCAGTCAAACAATACCTAGATGGCGATAATGGTAGCAGATGGCATAGCAGTTGGTATGGGGACCAGTCAAACTTTGTTGAGCCGAACAATTCTTGGTTCACTCGAGGGGGACAGAGTTCTTACGGAGGTCTAGCTGGTCAGTTCTTTTTCACTATGGGTAACGGAGTTGCCTTCGCTAGTATTGGTTCTCGAATCGTTCTAACAGCATAATAAAGATTTAATAGAAATCATAGAACTAGATATATTCTACGAATTGATTTCTATTAAATATCCATATATTTAGTAATAAAATTAATATTTTTATTTATTAAATACACTAATTTCTTTAAATATATAAATATTATTATCGTAGAATATATCTAGTTCTACGATAATTTTTTGTTCAAAAGAAAGGAATTAGTAGTATGAAAAAAAGAATGAAGAAATTATTTATATGTATGGGATTATTAGCAATTATATCCATAACAGGAGTATATGCTGTAACAATAATCAAAGCATCAGATGTAATATATGATACATCTAAAAGTGGAGGATCATCACCTAATGTCCAAGGAGCAATAGATGAGTTATATTCTCTAGCTGGCTATTTAGATGAAAAGTTAATAAATGAAAATATGATAAGTTATATAACGAATCTATCTATGACTGATAAAATAAATCTAGCCAATGATGGAACTACAGATAATAATCTTAGATATATTGGAACAAATCCCAATAACTATGTAGAATTTAACGGAGAACTATGGCGTATCATAGGAGTTATGAATAACATCAAAGATTCAAAAGGTAAGAGTGCTTCTAGAGTAAAGATAATTAGGGAAGAGTCAATAGGAACTATTGCTTATGATACTTCGGGTCTTAATAATTGGAGCACATCATCGTTACAAAAAATATTAAATTCAGGAGATTACTTTAAACGTTCAAATAATTATAGCAATGTTGGATTATCTTCTGAATCTAAAACAATGATATCTAATGTTGTTTGGAATTTGGGTGGACACGATACGGCAGGGGTTACGACATCAAATCTTTATACCTATGAACGTGGAACAAAAGTATATACCGGAAATGCCACCACCTGGACTGGATATGTTGGATTAATGTATCCCAGTGATTATGGATTTGCAGTAGGAGGTTCAGTGCGTTCTTCTTGTTTAAAAAAAGATATTATTAAGTATTCAACAAATGATTGTTTTAGTAATGATTATTTATACAAATCAACATCATGGCAATGGACTCTTAATTCATATATTAATAATTCACGACATCTTTTTGCTGTTAACCCATCTGGTTTAGTTGATGTTGGAGCAGGAGCAACTAATGAATTTGCTGTACGTCCAGTTGTTTATTTAGACACGAAACTACTAATAACCAAAGGAAGAGGAACATTAACAAATCCTTATATAATTTCTTTTGAAGAAGAAATTCAAGAAAATGTAGATCAATCAAATGCAACTCCTCCAAAAATAGATGCTGGAGGTAAACTTATACCAGTAACATTAGCTGATGATGGAAAAGTAACAATGGTAAGTAAAGATGATAAAAAATGGTATAACTATTCTGAAAAGAAATGGGCAAATGCGGTAATCTTAAATGCTTCACCATCTCAAAACTATAAGGTTGGAGATACAATAAATGAGAACGATATTGAATCATACTTTGTGTGGATACCAAAGTATAAATATAAATTATGGAATACGGGTACATCAAGCAAAAATGTTCATGAAATAGATATCGTTTTTGATATAAAAGACACAACTGATGCTGAAGGAATATCATGTAAAACACCAATGACTTCAGGAGCAACAGGTAATTGCAACAATGGAGAATATATGACACATCCAGCATTTATAACGCTTGGAGTAAATGGATTTTGGGTAGGTAAATTTGAAACAGGCTATAGAGGAGCAACGACAACAGAGGCCGCTGAAGTAAATAGCTCAGATTCATCAAAAATAATAATAAAGCCAAATGTATACTCATGGAGAGGTAATACAGTCTATAACTTCTTTGTAAGTTCATACAATTATGAACGTTCATTAGATTCGCATATGATGAAGAATACCGAGTGGGGAGCAGTAGCAATTCTTTCTCATTCTAAATATGGAATAGGATATGAAGTAAATATCAATAATAATTCATCATTTAAAACAGGATATAGCGGATTACCGACTTTAGATCAACACACCCATCCTGGAACATATGGAGATGATTCTTCATTTAATCAACCGTATAATACATCAATCGGATATTTAGCTTCTACAACTGGAAATATTTCAGGAGTATATGATATGTCAGGAGGTGCCCATGAGTATATGTCATCATACATAAGCGGAAAATTAGGATATAGTGGATTTACAACATCAACTATAGCAAATTATAATGCTAAATACTTTGACTTATATAATGTTGATAGTGCGTTTACAACAGATAATTATCGAATACTAGGAGATGCTACAGGAGAAATGGGAAGTTTTGATCATTATGAAGACTCAGATAATTTTAATAGACCACATGGTAAATGGTATTCAGATCTTTTACACTTTGTGCGAGATATTGACCCTTGGTTCGATCGAGGAGGATATTATTACACTGGCTTTCTTTCTGGTCAGTTCAGTGGCGCTTGTCATTCTGGTGGCACTCAAGTTCACGTCAGTTCTCGCATCGTTCTAGTAGGTTAACCAAAAAGATGATATATCAATTGACATATATATCATCTTTTTATATACTTAAGTTGTGAGAAGTATCTTTTATTCAATGAGAAAGATACTCTTTTTTTATTAGGGGGAAAACTATGTTAACAATTAATCATAAACAAATATATGAGACAAACGAAAATGGAAAAAATGAATGGGTATTAATTATTTATGATATTTCTGCAAATCATTATGTGGGAGTGCCAATTAATTCGAAAGATACTGACAACAGTATATACTTAAAATCTATTAACAAATACGCAGATTTAAAGTCCATTAAAGATTGTAAAAAAAATAATATGTCACGATGTATATATCAAAAAGGGAAACCATTAAAGATATTAGACAAAGAGTATAATGAAATATTGATACAATGCAAAAATACTTTAATTAATTATTTGAATAGTAATGTAAATTCAAATATAGATGGAGTAACCTATTTAAAGTGGTGTAGAGATAAATTTATCATAAACAATCAGCAAATTCAATCAATGAGTTTAAAACAAAATGGAATTTATTGGATTAATATGGGATATAACATTGGAAGCGAATTAAGAAAATTAAGACCAGCAATTCTATGGAGGTCTACAAAGGATAAAAAAACTTGGACAATAATTCCTCTTACGACTAAGAAAAGAAATGACAACTATTATTTTCATTATGATGTACAAATTTAATCAGAAGGAAGGGCCAAATAAGAAAAATAAATGAATTATAGTTATTAGA
>CAMWQX010000094.1 GCA_947176475.1 uncultured Bacillota bacterium | reverse complement strand
GAAGAAGAATATCAAAAAGCATTAAATAATCTAAAAGAAAATAAAGAAGTTTACGCTAAAAACGAAGCATACATTAACTTAAAAAAGGAAGTTATGAAAGAGTATTTCTCTAAAGAATCTGCTCGTGATCAAATAATTGCCTCTCCACTTTTAATGGTAGTATCAATTCTTCTTGGATACGTTATTGCAGGAGCTATACCTGAAGCTGTCTCAGAACTTCTAATTATAATCCCATGTGTACTGGTAAACGCATCATTAACACTTCTTCTAATTTCCTGTGCCAAGGATTATAAAAAGCATAAAAAAGGTCTAAATGAAAAACAAGATGAATTAGCTCAAACGTATTCAGAATATGGTGATTGCTTGGTAAATAATGAGATAACTCTTAGATATGATAGAGAAAAACAAGATGACCTTCGTCAAAAAATTTATCTTGACGAAGAATATGCGAAGGGACTATATGTTATTTTACAAGATGAAGATTTAGCTGAAAAGATAAATGAATATACCTCTTCACCATACCAAGAACTATTTAAAAAAGCCTTTGACGCTGAATGGGAAAACTATCTCGAGGAAATATCTAAAATCGATCCGGGAAATATCCATCTTACCAACAATGAGTCATTAAAAAAGGTCGAGCCAGTCACACTAAATCTTGCACCTAATCATAAAAATTAGCAAAATGCAAAAACATTTACAAAATAATGGATAATTTCTATAAGTTATTCATTATTTATTGACTAAATAGCAATTTTTAACTATAATTAAGTTAACTTTTGTTGGGAAGACCCGAGTGAGTAATTAAATATGAAAGAGAAGGCTAATTGGTGGAAATGCCGCATATGTATTACTCAACTAACACTTCTATAAGACAAAACGCTTGTAAGCGATAAAACTAAGAAAGAGTACCTATGTAAAGTAAGGTGGCACCGCGGATTCGTTCGTCCTTACGTTATATAGGTTTTTTTATATCTAAAAGGAGGAATTAAAAATGATAACAAAACAAAAAGGGACATATGATATCTATGGCGATTTAGCAAAAAAACGTGCTTATGTTAATGAAATACTTGCAACACTTTGTGAAAAATACAATTATGGTTATATTGAAACACCAGTTTTTGAAGCTAGCGAATTATTTCATCGTGGAGTCGGCGAAACTACCGATATGGTACAAAAGGAGACCTACGATTTTAAAGATCGTGGGGATCGCGATATAACTTTAAGACCTGAAGGAACAGCTGGTGTTGTTAGATGGTTTGTCGAAAATAAATTATATGGCAATATGACTGATCCTGTTAAAGTATTTTACAATATGAAGATGTATCGTTACGAACGTCCACAAAGTGGCAGAAATCGTGAATTTACCCAATGGGGATTTGAATGTTTTGGGTCAGACGATGTTATGAGTGATGCTGAAGTAATATCTTTAGCATACAATGCTTATCGTCTTTTAGGTCTTGATGATATAACTATTAAAATAAATTCTTTAGGAGATACTGAATCACGTAATAATTATCGTGAAGCTCTAATCAATTATTTCCGTCCACATATCAGTGACTTATGTGAAGATTGTAAGGAAAGATTAGAGAAAAATCCTTTAAGAATCTTAGATTGTAAGGTTGATGCTGATTCCGATATCATTAAGAATGCTCCAAAGACTTTAGATTACCTCAACGAAGAATCAGCAAGTCGTTTTGAAAAATTAAAAGACATGTTAGATTTAATGGAAATTAATTATGAAGTAGATACTAAATTAGTTCGTGGTTTAGATTATTATAATCATGTTGTCTTTGAGGTTGTTTTACATGACTCCTATGCCTTAGGTGGCGGTGGAAGATACAATGGTCTAGTGGAAACATTAGGAGGACCAAGTACTCCAGGTGTTGGCTTTGCTATGGGTTATGATCGTACTATTCTTGCCATGGAAGAAAACGGCGTCAATATTCCAATTAATGATTCTATAGATGTCTACATTTTATACGTATCAGATACGGAAAAAGAAACCGCATGCTTCCTAACTCAAGATTTAAGACTGAATGGCTTCATCGCGGAAACTGATTCTTTAGGAAGATCCCTAAAAGCTCAATTTAAAAGTGTTGATAGATTCAATGCTAAATACTTAATCGTTTTAAATGATGATGAATTAAAGAGTAATAAAGTAACAATAAAAGATAATAAAACAAAACAAGAAGAAAGTGTTAATATCAATGATCTATTAGATTATCTTGATATGCATATGTAAAGAGGTATAATATGGAAAAAATATATAATGAAACAGTAGATATTAAATCTGTTGGTAAGAGTGTTACCCTAGAAGGATGGGTACAAAAGAAACGTGACTTAGGTGGTTTAATATTTATTGACTTAAGAGATAGAACAGGAATTATTCAATTAGTAATAAATCCTCAAGACAAAGTTTATGAATTAGCAAATACCATCAAAAGTGAATATGTTATTAAAGTAATAGGTAAAGTTGTTGAAAGACAAAGTAAGAATCCTAATTTAAAAACAGGGGATATTGAAATTGAAGTAGAAGAACTAGAAATCCTTAATACTTGTGAAGAATTGCCATTCACTATTGAAGATAATACTAATGCTTTAGAAGATACTCGTTTAAAATATCGTTATTTGGATATTCGCCGTAATAAACTAAAAAATAATTTATTCTTAAGAAGTGAAATATTACATTATTTAAGAAATAAGATGCATGATTTAGGATTTATTGAGGTTCAAACTCCTATATTAACAGCCTCATCTCCTGAAGGAGCCAGAGACTTTGTCGTTCCTTCGCGTCTATACAATGGTAAATTCTATGCGCTTCCTCAAGCTCCACAAATCTATAAAGAATTGCTTATGGTTGGTGGCTTTGAAAAGTATTTCCAAATAGCACCATGTTTTAGAGATGAAGATGCTCGTGCCGATAGGACATTAGAATTCTACCAATTAGATTTAGAAATGTCTTTTTGTAGTGAAGATGATGTATTAAATGTTGGAGAAGAAATTTTCTATGATACCTTTACTAAATTTTCGAATAAAGCAGTATCTTCAAGACCATTTAGAAGAATCGCTTACAAAGATGCTATTGACCTATATGGTTCAGACAAACCAGATTTGCGTTTTGATATGACTATTAAGGATATTACAGAAATATTTAATAATACCGAATTCAGTGTATTCAAAAATGTTATTGAATCATCAGGTGTCATTAATGCTATAGTTGCTAAGAATGCTTCTGATAAATTCTCAAGAAAAGATATTGATGCTCTAACTGATTTTGTTAAATCTAAAAAAGCTTCTGGTCTTGCTTATATAAAATATAATGAAGAAGTAACTGGAAGTGTTGTCAAAGTTTTAAGTGAATTAGAACTAAATAGCATCAAAGAAAAATTAAATATTGAAACAAACGATATCGTATTCATTGTATCAGGCGAATATAAAACTGTTAAATCTGCCTTAGGTGCTCTAAGATTAAAATTAGGTGAATCTCTTGAATTATTAGATAAGAATCGTCTAGAACTATGCATAATAAATGATTTCCCAATGTTTGAGTTAGATGAAACAACAGGAAAATATGATTTCTGTCATAATCCATTCAGTTTACCACATGGTGGAATTGAAGATTATAATACCAAGAAACCTGAAGACATTCTAGCATATCAATATGACTTTGTATGTAATGGTAATGAGATGGCTAGTGGAGCAATAAGAAACCATAACTTAGACTCTCTAGCTAAAGGATTTGAAATAGTTGGATATTCACGTAGTGAAGTCGAAGAGAGATTCAAATCAATATTCACTGCCTTCAAATACGGATGTCCTCCACATGGTGGAATGGCACCAGGAATTGATCGTCTAATCATGTTAATTCAAGATGAACCAAACTTAAGAGAAGTTCAAGCCTTCCCACCAAATGCCTCAGGTATGGATTTAATGATGGGATCACCATCTGAATTAACGAAAGAACAATTAGAAGAATTAGGATTAACTATCAAAAAGAAAGGATAAGCTTATGGACTTAATAGATTTATTTAAAAATAAAAAAGTAGGCGACAAAGTTGAACTTGAAGGATGGATTCGTTCTCATCGTCGTCAAAAAGAGTTTGGTTTTATCGATTTTTATGATGGAACATGTCTAAATTCTTTACAAATTGTCTATGAAAAAGATATTGCCAATTTTGAAGAAGTACAAAAATGGTTAGCTGGATGTGCTATTAAAATTGAAGGAGAACTAGTACCATCTCAAGGAAATCAAGAATATGAGCTTAAAGCAAGTAAATTAACTTTAATTGGATCTTGTGATGAAACTTATCCTATCCAACCTAAAAGACATACTCGTGAATTTTTAAGAGATGTTGCTTATCTTCGTCCACGTACTCGTCTTTTTCAAGCCGTATTCAAAGTACGTAGTGTTGCTTCTCAAGCTATTCATGAATACTTCCAAAAGAATAACTATGTTTATGTCCATACTCCTTTAATCACAACAGCTGATTGTGAAGGAGAAAACCAAATGTTTAAAATAACGACATTGGATATGAATAATGTTCCTAAAAATGATGATGGTGTAGATTATTCTAAGGATTTATTTTCTAAGCAAGCCTTCATTACCGGAACAGGACAACTACATGGTGAGACATTTGCTTTAGCTTTTAAAAAAATATATACTTTTGGTCCAACTTTCCGTACGGAAAATTCTAATACCAAAACGCATGCCAATGAATTTTGGATGATTGAACCAGAAATAGCTTTCTGTGATTTAGATGGCTTAATGGACATTGAAGAAGATATGTTAAAGAGCATCGTGTCTTATGTTTTAGAACATGCAAGCGATGAGATAAATTTCTTAAATGAATTTGTTGATAAAGGATTAAAAGAAAAGTTAGAAAAATTAGTTTCATCTAAATTCATTCGCATTACTCATCATGAAGCCGTTGATTTATTACTTAAATCAGGAGAGGAATGGGAATTTACTCCTGATTATGAAAGTGACATAGCTAAAGAACATGAAAAATATATAACTGAATACTATAATTCACCAGTATTCATTACCAATTGGCCTAAGGATATTAAAGCTTGGTATATGAAAACTAATGCCGATGGTAAGACAGTTGCAGCTGTCGATCTAGAAGTACCTGGAGCAGGCGAATTAATGGGTGGTTCTCAAAGAGAAGAGGACTATGATACTCTAATTAACCGTGCTGAAGATATGGGCGTAAATAGAGAATCAATTGAATGGTATTTAAATACACGTCGTTATGGGTCTTGCTACCATGCTGGATTTGGTATGGGATTTGAAAGATTACTTATTTACCTAACAGGAATTGAAAATATTCGTGACGTTATACCATTCCCAAGAACTCCAGGAAACTGTGAATATTAAAAAGGAGGAATAATAATGAATAAATATAGAACACACATGATTATTGATTTAACTGAAAGTCAAGTAGGTGAAACAATTATCGTAAGTGGATGGGTTGAAAATATCCGTGATCATGGTGGTGTTTTATTTCTTGATTTAAGAGATGAAACAGGAACTTTACAAACGGTTTCTAACGATGATGATATGTTCAAA
>CAMWQX010000093.1 GCA_947176475.1 uncultured Bacillota bacterium | reverse complement strand
CATGTATAATGTTCTTTTTTTAACTAATGATTTAATATAATAAATTTAACTAGCTATCTCTCTTTTATTACATTTAGGTTTTAATACCTTAACTAATCTATTTTTTTTAACTATTTCCTTTTTTCTTTTATCAGCCTCTATATAAAATTTTTTAACATCTTGAGGAATTAATATGCTATGTCTTTCTTCTACTTCTGTCAAGAATGCATTCATATTCGCATCTCTTAATTTCTCTAAAGATTCCTGATATTCCGCATCCCTTTTAAAGTATCTTCGTAGTTTTCTTTCTTTCATCTCTTGATAGATTAATGCATTATAAAGGCAATCACTAGGGCAAACTTCAAATCCATTTTCATAGTCATATAACGTAGCTAATCTCTTACCTTCACTTCCATCATTTTTCTCTTTAAATAAGAAATTACTTCCCGTGCGATCACCTTGTGAAGTATAAAAGTCACGAATCATAAACTTTTTAAAATCAGCAAACAATAATTTAAATTCTTCATCACTTGCACAAAGATCTCTTAACTTCTCTAAATGCTGAATATCGTTTGCATATCCTCTATAAAAATTTGGATAGTCAAAAATTCTTGTATATTTATAATCTGATGAGCAAAAGTTCTCCGAAACCACACCTATTTTTGGTTCACTACTTCCTACAATCAATTTTCCCACTTTATAATGTACCGTATCTAAACCAAAATACTCACTTATTACTTCCCCTAGCAATTCATTAAAAAAATGTAACTCATCTTCTTCCTCTTTAAAGAAAAACCACTTATCATCAATTTTATGCCAGCAATCTATAAAGAAAAAATGTATTCCGCTAATTAATAACTCTTTTGGTATTCCCATTTCAACACTCATGCTTTTGGCTAGTTCTTCATAATAATCATAATTTTCTTCAGTTAAAACAGGTAAACTTTCAGTTTCAATTAACATTATATCTGTTCTCTCAGTAATACAATTTTTTAACATAATTACCCCTCATTAATGTTCTTTATTATAACACATAAAAATATATATTCAAAATAAGTACATCATAGACAAAAAAATAGCTAACCTAACTAGCTATCTCTTTTTTATCACGTTTAGGTTTTAATACCTTAACTAATCTATTTGTTTTAACTATCTCTTTTTTCTTCTTATCTGTCTCTTTATAGTAATCACGAAGATCTCTAGGTATTATTATTCCATGACGCTCTACAACTTCATTTAAGAAACTATCCATATTGGCATCCCTTAATTTCTCTAAAGATTCTTGATACTCTGCATCTCTTTTAAAATATTTAGGCAAGAAATCCTTTTCCATACTTTGATATACTAATTGATTCTTTACAAAATTTCTAGGATATAATTCATAGCCATTTTCATAATCATACAATTCCGCTAACCTTTTACCTTCGCTACCATCTCTTTTTTCTTTAAATAAAAAGTTATTACCTGATCTATCCCCTTGTGAAGTATAAAAGTCGCGAATGATAAATTTCTTAAAATCATAAAAAAGTAACTTAAACTCTTCATCACTTGCACATATACTTCTAAGTTCTTCCAAATAGCGAATATCACCTGATACTAATTTATGATCCCAAGTGCGTGTATATTTATAATCTGTTGAACAAAAATTTTCTGATACAACTCCGATTCTAGGTTCTTCATTTCCTACAATCAATTTACCTACGGTGTAATGAACCGTATCTAACCCAAAATACTCACTTATTACTTCTCCTAAAAGTTCATTAATAAAGTGAAAATCACAGTTATCACCTTTAAAGAAATACCATTTACCATCTATCTTGTGCCAACAGTCAATAAAGAAAAATTTTCGTCCATTAATTAATAAATCCTTTGGAACTCCCATTTCCTCACTCATACTTTTGGCAAGCTCATTATAATAATCAAAATTATCATCATTTAATTCTGGCAAGCTATCAACATTTATCGTCATCATCTTCGTATTTTCTGTAATACAATTTTTTAACATAATATCCCCCATTAATAATGTTCCTTATTATAACACATAAAAAAAGATACTTAAATAGTAAGTATCTTATAAATTAAAATATTTAATTGATGCTTCTAGATGTTTCTTTCCCTTTTCTATCATTCCTTTTAAGAACTCTGTTTTTTCATAATTATATCTCTTTGTTCTTAAAGCCATTTTAGATATGGTATATCTTAAACGTAAAAGTTCAAATATCTCTTCAAAATTATCTGGTTTATTAGCTATACTAAAATATCCTTCTAGAAATTTATTTAATCTTTCTGGATCAAAGAATGTTGACCAACAAGCAATCTCTTCAATAGAATAACCTCCAACACACTCATCCCAGTCAATAATACCTGTAATAGTATTGCCATCAGTAAGTAAATTCCAATCAGCAAAATCATTATGAACTAAAACAGCATCTGTAACATCCAACAAAGCATTATTAGAAAATAAATTTCTCATTTTCTCAGTAACTTCTTTTGTTAAAACACCATTTTTAATTAATCTTTCTAAATTTTCCTCTAACCCTGCATTAACAGCATCACTTAAATTACTATATCTTCCAACTAATTTACCATTTTTTGCCTCATCATTTTTAAATGGTCCAAATCCATCAACTTTTATCTTATGTAAATTAGCCATCGTAACACCCATTTGATATACTAATCTTTCTTCTTTTTCTTCATGATTTTTTAAATAAAATTGTACTGTATCGCCCGATAATTTTTCAATTATTTGATAACTTATATCCTCTTCATTTTCTAATTCATGAATACCCAAAGTTTTATAAGCCGGTAAACCATTTTCTAATGCTTTACTAGAAGCCAAACTCTCCGCATAAAAATAATCATTCTTTATTCCCTTAGGGTGACATCTAATAATTACTTCTTCTCCATTTTCTAAAACACCTATACGAATAGAATTGACATTACCTAAACTAGTTTGAGCATTTTCATCAAATGGCTTAATATAATCAAGTTCTATATTGGGAAAATTCTTTTTTATACTATCTGTCAAATACTCATTGGTAATGACCGTATGGCGATCACTCCAAATCTCTGCTGCTTCTTCTACACTAATTAATCTATCTGTTTGCCAATAAAAAGCATTATCTCTATTTCCAATACGTTCATTAATTTCATTTTTATTCATCTTCATCACCTATACTGTCTTATCATATGAAATCGTCTTAATATCACACAAATACATCAATCCCCATTTTCCCCTAGTACGTCCAATTCCTGATCTTTTAGTTCCGCCAAAAGGATTATACGGAGCTGAATAAGCAACATTGTTAAATCCTACCATTCCCGTATTTATTCTCTTTCCTATTCTTTCAAATTTTTTCACATCCGTTGTATAGATATAGCTTCCTAATCCATAAATGGTATCATTGGCAAGTTCTATTGCTTCCTCTTCCGTCTTAAAACTTACAACTGGTAAAACAGGACCAAAGACTTCTTCATTCCATATTCTCATATCTCTTGCTACATTAGTTACTATTGTTGCTTCAAAATAATTCTCACCATTAATAGGTCTATTGCCACCACAGATAACTTTAGCGCCTTTATTTTTAGCATCTTCTAGTTGTTCCATTAACTTGCTTAACTGTGCCTCATTTACTAATGGCCCCATTGTCGTATCTCTATCCATTGGATCACCTATTACTTGTGATTCAGCTATCTCTTTTAATCTATTAACAACATCATCAAATAAACTCTCATGCACAATTAATCTTTTTAAAGCATGACATAACTGCCCCATCGTTGAAAATTTCTTTCCATACATTCCCTTAATAACTTTATCTATATCGGCATCTTCTAAAACTATTCCTGGAGCTGATCCACCCAATTCCATTAATATCGGAATCATCTTCTCAGCTGCTACTCTGTATAAATGTTCTCCTGTTTTCGTATTACCTGTAAAACATATCATATTGATATCTTGATTAACTAATATATCGCCAATTTCCCTTCCCCCATAGACGAATTGTTGAACACCCTTAGGTAAATTAGTTGATCTAAATAATTTATCTAATAACTCCGTTAATAAAGGTAAATTGGGATCTGGTTTATTGATAACTGTATTTCCCACGATCATATTTTTAAAGGCTAAATCACAACTTAACGAAAACGGAAAATTAAAAGGAGATATAACAACAGATACTCCTCTAGGAGCATATACAACCTTTTGCATCTGTTCGTCATCTTCATAAGTAATTTCCGGTTTCAATAATTCTTCAGCATTGTCTAATCCCCACAAGATATGTTTTAAAGTATCTTTTACTTCATTTTCTGCTAAGGTTATTGGTTTTCCCATCTCTTTAGTTATAAGTTCAGCTAGTCTACTGCTATTTTCACTTAAAACATCATACACTTCTCTTAAGATAGTAATTCTCTCACTCATACTTCTTAATGACCAATCATCATAAGCATCATGAGCCAAATTAACCATATCTTTTATTTCTTCTTCCGTAGTTTCTTCTACACTTCCGAATATTTCACTTTGCTTTGCTGCATTTCTTGATATTAATTTCATAAGCATCCTCCTAAGTATTACCAATATTATACTATAAAAATACTTCATTTTATAGACCAACCCCCACTTTTTATGATAAACTTATAGAGTGAAATGATGTGATTAAATGGAAAAATGTGTATTTGATAATGGATTATTTGAATACTTAGAAATTGAAGAAAATATAACTATTGAAGGTAAAGATAAAAATATCAAAAGAAAAGTCGTTAGACGTCCTCCTGGTATTCGTGCTTTAATTATCAACAACGAAAATAAAATATTATTATCTCGCGAATTTAGATATGAACTATCTGAATGGGATTATCGTCTACCTGGTGGCAAAGTATTTGATGCCATTGAAGAGTTTAGAACATCTCTAAAGAATAATACAGTTGATGCATCTGCTGATAAAACCGTTGCCAAAGAAGTCTTAGAAGAAGTTGGTCTTATCGTCAAAAATCAAAATCTTATAAAAATATCTAAAGACGGAGCAACTGTCATATGGGACTTATATTATTATGAAATAACCGACTTCGAAATAAGTAAAGATGGTAACCACTTAGAAGAAGGCGAACTTATTAACGGCTATGATTGGTTCACTTTTGATGAAGTAATCGACCTTTGTAAAAAAGGATCTATTCATGAAGATCGAACAGTTGGTGTTTTACTAACCTATATTTTAA
Organism: uncultured Bacillota bacterium; assembly: GCA_947176475.1. GTDB lineage: Bacteria > Bacillota_I > Bacilli_A > RF39 > UBA660 > CAG-582. The sequence goes on along the minus strand of CAMWQX010000093.1, from coordinate 391 downwards.
ATCACAAATAAAGTTACATCTCCATCTCATTGATTAACAATGAGATTTCTTTTAACTTGTTTTCTAACATTTTATTGTCAATAAGTTTCAATTTATACTCTGCAACTAATGTTGAAGATATACTTCTGCTAGTTGCATATTCAACAATTTCATCATCTTTAGCAGCGCACAAAATAATTCCCACACTTGGATTTTCATTATTTTTCCTTTCTTTTCTGTCTAAAGCTTCTAAATAAAAGTCCATTTTTGATATATATTCTGGTTTAAATTTACCAATCTTTAGTTCAAAAGCAACTAAACAAGAAAATTCTCGATTATAAAACAATAAATCTATATAAAAATCTTCATTTCCTACTTGAATTCTATATTCTTCACCTATAAAGGTAAATGA
>CAMWQX010000092.1 GCA_947176475.1 uncultured Bacillota bacterium | reverse complement strand
CTTCTTTTTTTAGCAAATTAATAAAATCATTTAAACACGAACTCTTACTAGTCTTTATAAAACATATATGAAAAGTACGTTTTGGCAATTTAAAATTCGTATTTACTATAATGAATTCCTTACCTTGATAGTGAATCGGATTACCTATTCCTATTCCGAATCCATTCCTTATAAGCTCTCTACACAAACTATAACTATTAAATTCATAAGTTGGTTTAAAAGAGATATTTTGACTTCTAAGATACGCATCAAAGTTTCTTCTTCCATGCGTAATATTGCTTAAGAGAACAAAAGGATAATTGGCTAATAATTCCTTTAATGACATTTTCATATTTTCCAATTCGGGATATTGTTTTCTTGATGCAATAAAACAATCTTCAATTTCAAAAGTTTTAATAATCTCATAATTATCTATTTCTTCATAACTATTTTTTATCAATATATCTAATTTACCTAACCTACTATATTTTTCTAAAACTTCTATATCCTCTAAAACTATTTCAATTTTAATATGAGGATTTATCTCTCTAAACTTATCTAATGTTGGTAAGATGGGTTCTAAAAAATTCGTTGTCGTAGCACCTATATAAAGATGTCCTCCTTTTTCTTTATCTTGATTAATGACATTTAAAGTACTAGATAAATTAGCAAGAGTTGTCTTAGTATAATCATAAAGTATCTCTCCTGATTCTGTTAAAACAACACCTTTTTTACTGCGCGTAAATAACTTCGTATTTAAATCACTCTCAAGTTGCTTTAAAGCCTTCGTTAATGCTGGCTGAGAGATATTGAGATTTTCACTAGCTTTAGTAATATTCTTGGCACTTGCTATCTCATAAAAATACTTTAAAGTATTTAAATTAATATTATTAAACATCTTCTTCACCTATTACCATTATATCACATCAATAACTTTTTGTTATTGATATAATAAAAATAATATATTTTATTTATGAATACATTTCTATTATACTTAAATCAGAAAGAAGGCATAATATGAAATATTTAGCAGATACTCACATGCACTCCATTTACTCTTACGATGGACAGATGTGCTTGACTGACATGATTATGAAAGGAGAAAGTTTGGGCTTAAAATATATGGCATTCACGGAACACTTAGAATTTGGTCAAATAACCCTAAAACAATTTCTTAACCGTTACCAAGTATACTCTGATGAAGTTAATAGACTACAAGAAAAATATCCCAATATAACTTTAATAAAGGGAGTCGAGTTTTCTAATCCCGAAAAATATCCTCACGAATTAGAAGAAATCAATAAACTTGATTTAGACTACATCATTGGAAGTAATCATGAATCTCCCAAAGATAACAGCATGTATGAAATCTTAAATTATTATAAAAGCATTCTCGAAATAGTTCGACAAGGAGGAATAGATTCCTTAGGGCATCTAGATTATTTAAGAAGAAAATATGATGACTCATTCTCTAACAATGAAGAGTTAAAAAAAATACGTGATGACATTATAAAGGAAATATATAGTTATATGCTCATAAATGATATTGCTCTCGAAATTAATTCATCAGCCGTAAGAAGAAGTAATCTTGATTCTTTCCCAAGCAATGAAAAAATCCAAATATATAGGGAATTAGGCGGAAAGAAAGTTACTATCGGAAGTGATGCCCACCGTCTAAATGAAATATATGATGCCATTCCCCAAATTGATGAATCTTATGATTTTAATAAAGGAATATATTTAAAACGTCAATTTATATCATTATCAAACAAAAAATAGATGTTACCATCTATTTTTCTATATTATAAATCCATCCTGGTTTCCAACTCTTTGTCTTACGCCAATCTTGATCAATTGCTTCTTCCCAAGTCTTACCTTCTGTTAATACTTGGAAGGCTAGTTGTGGAGCTTTATGCGCAACAATAGCTATATGCTTACCATCATAGTTTTCCAGTAGAAAATCACAAAATGATTTAATTCTTTTTTCTACATCTAACATACATTCTCCATTTGGAAACTTTTCCGTTATATGTTCCTCATAATTAGCAAGACTACTATCTTCACCATTATAATCTCCATAATTACATTCTCTTAATCTTTCATCTTGAATGATTTCCTTTACACCCTCAAAGGTATATTTAGCTGAATCTATTGCCCTTTTTAAGTCAGAACAAAAAACCACATCAAACTCATTTATATCTACTTGATCTTTAAGAACAATACTTTGCTCTATTCCCTTCTCTGATAATTCTCCTGGTAACCATCCTGTTGATTTATGTTCCAAATTGTCTAAAGTTGTACCATGTACAAAATATGTTACTTTAACTGCCATTTTTCTTCCCTCTTTCTTGATAATATTTTACCATATCTTACTTAACTTATCATCTGTTATTTATTATATGCTATAATTATATAGTAACAAGAGGAGAAAAACTATGATTAATATTACTCTAGATTTAGAAACAGCCATAAAACGAGCATATGCTGCAGCGCGTTGCAATTTCTCAGCCCCATGGGCAGTTGTAACCAAATTATATTCATGCTCAACGGAAATAACCGAAGATTATTTAAGTGACTTTGATTTCAAAGGAAAAAGAGTTATAACCGTCGGAAGTTCTGGCGATCAAGTTTTAACATTCGCATTCCTAGGCAGTAAAGATATTACATTAATGGATGCTAATCCTTTAACACCTTTTTTCGTTAACTTAAAAATTGCTGCTTTAAAAACTTTAACAAGAGAAGAATTCATCAACTTCTTTAAGCAAGACAGCGACCACAATTTTATGAATATGCAGCTGTATGGAAAAATCCGTTCGGAATTAGACGAAACAACTAAGGTTTTCTGGGATAAATTATATGATGATGAAATTCAAGATAGCATATTTCATTTCTATTCAGGAGTAAATGAATCATCTATTCCTCCATACTTAACAAGTGATGAAAAATATGAAGAATTAAGATCCAAAATAGATGATGTAAAATTAAGTTTTCATAACTCAGATATATCAACTTTCCATGAGTATGCTGAAAGTGAATATGAATTTATCGATTTATCTAATATCTACACATATGTCTCTAAAGAAAAATATTGGAAGTCTGTTGAGAACCTTTATCAACATTTATCACCAAATGGGTATATGAAACTCCATTACTGTAGTCCAAATGAACTAAGTGATTTTGCGTACCTTGATAAATTTCCATTTGCCGTATCCGTAAAAGATATCGAAGAAAATGCTTTCATCTTATGGCAAAATGATGAATATTTATACGAAAAAAATCATGTAAATAAAACATATTAAAAATCTATCATTAGATAGATTTTTTTATTTTCTTAATCGACATATTCATGTTGCTCACTTGTCCATGCTGGAGTACAAGGAACAGCCGCTTCAAAATTTCCATCAAAGGCATATAACTCACCTTTATCTATGAATAGTACATCTCCTTCTTGAAATTTTATTTCTTCACTACTATTCTTCTTATAAAGAATTCCTTCTCCCTTTATAATATAAAGCAATTCTTTACATTCACGATTTACTTGATATCCCTTTTCTGGACTTCTTGTACTAATATTTATCACCGCAAAATTTATATCAGGATCAACACTTGGATAATCATAACCATAATAACCATTTCCTGTATAATATTCAGCTTCACTCTTCTTTATTATTTGCATAAATAATCCTCCTAAATTAATTATATCAAAAAAGAAATCTTGAAAAAAGATATTACTATGTTATAATAGGAACATTAAAGAGGTGATAACTATGGCTATAAAATGTCTTATATTAGATCTAGATGACACCATTGTTGATGATACCGAAAATCATCTTGGTGCATATCAATATATATTAAAAATTTTAAATAAACCCTTTACGGAAGAAGATTTTAAAAAGTGGTTAGAATTCGATTCCTTCTATTGGCACGATTACTATAAAGGTCTTATAATCCCTGATAAATATAAAAACAATGGTGATACGGCGTCTGATTACTTAAGAGGTATGCGTTTTACCACTTACTTTAAAGAAGAAATGCCATACGATCCAATACAAATGCAAGAATTCTTTAAAGAAGGATTAACTCATCGCATTGTTGCTCTACCATACGCTGTAGAAGCCATAAAAGATTTATCTGATTATTACCCTATCTTTATATCAACTAATGGCGATTCCATTATAGCTAAAGAGAAAACCGTACGTATTGGAATAGATTCCTACATTAAAGGTATTTTCTCTGCTGATATAACTAAACCTTTTGCAGCTAAATCGGATTTAGATTACTATCGCCAACTACAAGACTTTATCCAATATTATAAAATTGAAGAATGTTTAATGACAGGCGATAAATATCGTGATGATGTTCTTATACCACATCAAGCGGGAATGAAAACATGTTGGTTACATAAAGGAAAAGAAGATAATCTTGTATGCGATTACCAAGTTGAAAATCTCAAAGAACTAAAAAAGATATTACTACCAAAGAGAATATAAACTTCTCTTTTTCTTTTGCTCTATTTCTTTATAATAACTATTAGTTATATCTTAATATAATCAATATATATTTTAATTATATCAGCATAAATACTATAATTAAAGCAGATGGGAGGATATTATATGATAATTGGAATCTGTGGAAAATCAGGATGTGGCAAAAGTACTCTTGCCAATCAGATAATAGAATTAAATAACAAAAAATCAATACACTTAGATATCGATAAAGTTGGTCATGATGTTTTAACTATTCCTGAAGTAATAGAAGAATTAGCTAAATGTTTTGGAGATAGCATCATCGATAAAAACAATATCGATAGAAAAAAACTTGGAGAAATCGTATTTGATTCAAGACATGAAATGAAAAAATTATCAGATATAACATGGAAATATATGCAAATTGAAATTGATAAATTTTTAAGTAATAATAAAGATAAGAATATTATTCTCGATTGGTTACTATTACCTATCACAAAGTATTTTGATATGTGTGATTTAAAAATACTTTTAGACATTCCCTATGAAGTTAGAAAAGAAAGAGCAATGAAAAGAGACCATATATCAGAAAGTGCTTTTGACTTAAGAGAAAAAGCCAGTATAAATTTTAATCCAGACAAATTTAACCGCGTATTAAAAAACAATGATTTAAATGAAATTATTCAAGATTTAGGAGAATTATTATGACAAAAGTTTTATACCCAGGAAGTTTTAACCCTATAACAAAGGGACATATGAATATTATAGATCAAGCAAGCGAATTATTTGATGAAGTTGTAATTGCTGTATTACAAAATACGTTAAAAAAAGTTGGCTTATTTACTTTAGAGGAAAGAGCCGAAATGATCAAAGAACTATATAAAGAAAAAAAGAATATCCGTGTTATCGTTAGCACCGATGCAGCCGTCGATGTTGCTCTTTCCCATAATTGTAAGGCCATAGTTAGAGGACTAAGAAGTTTAAGTGATTATGATTTTGAAGTCCAACTACAACAAATGAATAAAGAAATATCAGATAACCAAATAAATACCATTTGCTTATTTGCTGATAAAGAATATCAATTCATATCATCTAGTATGGTAAAAGAAATACATAATCTTGGTAAAGATATTTCTAAATATGTCGCACCTTTAGTACAAGAAAGAATAGAATCAAAAAAAGAACATGTATAATG
>CAMWQX010000091.1 GCA_947176475.1 uncultured Bacillota bacterium | reverse complement strand
AAACAGATGAATATTCTTGCTATTTAGGGGAATGTGCTTTAGTTTCTTTTGATTCGCCAATAAGTAATACGAATATAATATTCCAAGAGACTTTATATGATGAGAATGCGGCTTGTCATTTGGCTTTAGGTTCAGGATTTAATGAATGTATTAAAGATTCTAAAGACTTAAGAGGCGATGATTTAAGAAACTTAGGCGTAAATGATGCTAAGACACATGTCGATTTTATGATAGGAACGGAAGATTTAAAAATTGTTGGCGTAACAAGAAATGGTGAAGAAATAACCATTATGGAGAAGGGAAATCTTGCTATTTAAAAGATTGTATGATAAGATAAAACCTTGAAATGAGGGGTAACTATGAAATTAGTTGGTATTGCGACAGATTTTACCTTTGATATGTTTAAGCAAGGTGGTTATAATTTTATAGCGCCAGTTTTAGAAGAAGATGGCAAGTATTATTTGCAGACGCATAAGTCAAACGAAATATATGACCTAATTGAAATGGCCAGCCGTATTCATCCAAGTATTAGGGATTCTTGGTTAAAAGGATACTTTGAGATACAAGAAAGAGATGGAAAAGACCTAGGTACTATTTATAATACGGAATTTATGTTTATGGAATATGAACCAATGCTTGGTGATGAAGATATGTTAAGAAAAGTTGATGATGCTTTTCATATTCAAGAAGATGTTGATTTATCAGGCGATAAAATAGTTATGGGATTTTCTTTGGATGAAGATGTTTTTATAGGTAATCCGGGATTTATTATTAGTCAAATAGAGATTCTTATTCCTAAAGCTCAAACAGCTGAAGAATTTGATATCTTATATCGTATATATGGTCTGGCTCAAGAATTTGAGAAAATGGGACAAGTATTAAGAGAAGCATTGGAAGCAGGGCTGGATCCAATTGAACAGCTTAAATGGTTGAATATAGGAACAAGTTATGAAGTAACAATGCAAGTAGAGGCCGCTATAAAGGCTTATAAAGAGGCCAAGGCTCCTAAGGGAATTGCCTTAACTAAAGAATAGTAGTTTTATACTACTTTTTTCTTTGCTTTAAAGTGAATATATTGTATTATATAGGGTATTAGGTGATTTTATGGAAGAGATAAAATTAAATGAAAAAGAGCTTCAAGATGAATGTCTTTTAAATGGTATAGATGCAAATGGGGAAGTTTTAGAACTTGCTACTTCTTATTGTGCAAGTTTAAAAAAATTTAAACCTCTTGAGAAAGAAGAGGAAAAGAGATTATTTGAGGAATATAATAAGACACATGACCCGAAGATAAAACAAGAGATAATTGAAAGACACTTGAGGTTTATTACATGGTTTATTAAAAATCGCAATATACAGATTGATGGTATGGATTTTATGGATTTAGTTCAAGAAGCTAATAAGATTTTATTAGAAATTTTTGAAAGATTTGATATTAATTTGGGAAATAAGTTTATAACGTTTTTTGGATACTCGTTAGAACAATATTTTCGCAATAGAAAACTTGATAATACCCATTTTATGAATATTGGGCATACCATGTATAGGCAATATTTGAAATATTTGAAGTATAAAGAAGAATATATGCAAGAAAAGGGATGCGAGCCAACTAAAGAAGAGGTAATGAAAAAATTTCATTTTAATTATGATACTTATAAAGCATTTAAGCATATGGACCTTACGGGGAATACAGCAATTTCTTTAGATTCGACAGTTAATAGTGATGGAGATGAAGTGCCCTTATATGATATGCTAGCATCCAATGTAGATGGCGTAAATGAATATAATGATTATATTGATAATAAGATATTATTTTGGAATTTGAAAAATAAACTCACACCATTAGAATATTATCTATTTTATAATTATACTACTGATCCACAGACTTATACACAGGATAAATTAGCATCTTATGTGGGAGAAAATCAAGTTCAAGTATCACGAATTTTGAAGAGAATAAAGCAGAAAATTGAATCGATGAATTTAAAAGATGAATATGTTGATCTAAAAATAATTAGAAGAATTGATAAAATAGATGTTAGACCGATTAATTTTCCGAAAAAAGTGGTACTTATTTATATGAAGGATAAATTAAGCGCGGAAGAGTTTTTTTATGTGTATAGTGCTTGGTATTTGGATTATGATGAAGCGACTTTGCGATACAAGTTTGCGAAAATAGGTCTTGATTATAAAGAGTTAAAAGAGAGTATGCAAGGAGTTATCGATAATTTAAATGAGATTTTGAATAACCGTTACGAAAGTGTTTTTAGGATAGTTAAGAGTAAGCTTTCTGTTGCTCAAATATTTGAAAAAGACGTAACGGCTAATATGGCCTTTGATTATCAAATAAGTAAGTGTTTAGATAGTTTATCTTATGATGAAGTATTGAAGATTTTAGGCGATAATTATGATAGTCTAGATGAAGCTCAAAAACGAAGTTTGTATTCTTATTATAATTGGAAATATAAATGGAAAAATGTCAATGTTAGAGAAGATATAGAGGCAAAGATTAATTTAAAAAGGCATGGATTTAAGAGAAAGCGTCATGTAGATTTAAGTAAATTATATAAAATCTATTTAGATAATCCGGATATGTTTGAGGAAAGTACGAAGGAAGTGCTAGAGGGGACTTTATTTAAACAATTTACTCAAAAGAAGGGGAAAATTGGGGATAATAGTTCAGCTTATTATCGTTCTTTATGGCGTTTAGAAGAAAAGTATTACAATTTAGATAATTATTTCAATTTTGATATTCCAGAAAATGATTATTATCGCATATTAGAAGAATATAATTATATTTTTACAAAGAATGAATTATATGTTTTAGATAGACATTCGGAGTTTAACGACGAAAGAGCAACATATGAAGAGATGGCTCGTGATCTTGATATGACAGCTAATGAAGTTGATGGAATATATATGTGGGCTAAAAATAAGATATTATTGCTTTACTTGGGACTTTATAGTGTTATGGTTATCGATAATGAACCTTTGTATGTGGAGTATGTTAATGATCCGAAGTTTGATATTACGGATAAGGCAAGAGAAATTGGGCGTATGCGCTTTATGGAACATTTAAGTTATGAAGAGATTGCAGATAAGGTCAATTTAGAGGATGATGAAGATGACGTTAAGAAGAAGAGCAAAACATCTAAAAAACAAAAAGTTTCCAATATTGTTACTAAATTAATAAGACAAATTGAGATTCATCACTATAATATTTTAAATGAAGTAAATATGGAAGATGAGAAGGTAATTAATTTGCTTGATAAACTCAAGTTTAGAGGTGAAGCACGAAATATAATAAGGGATTTTTATGTAGAAAAAATAAATATGGATAAGCTAAAGCGCAAATATGGTAAAACACAGCCAGAGATAAATGATATAGTTATGAGATTTAAAAGAAACTATATAACTAATTATAAAAAAAGTGTAGATAGAGAAGATATAGTTAATGAATTAAGGGAACATGTAACGGATACGGTTTTAACGGAAGATCAACGAATAGTTTTAGCTTATATGGAAGGAATTAAGTGTTCTTATAATCCCGAAGGGGATGCAAAAAAAGTATCAGAAATTGCCGAAATGATTAAGACTAATGAAAAGAATGTCTCGCAGGTATATAACAAGGGAATATTTAATATTGGTGCTAAGTTGGCCGGAATTGTAGGTTCTGATTTAGGTAGAATTAAAAGAGGCGAAGTAATAGAAGCTTTAAAAGATAAGAATTTGCCTTTAACGGAAGAGGAAAAGATACTAATAAAAGAGTTTAAGGGAATAGATACGGATACTTTATCATTAGATGAGTTAGGGGAGAAATATCATGTCAATGCAACATCTATTAAAAGAAGAATTCAAAATATTTATTTAGCTATATTAAAGTATCAAGATGGTAAAACAAGTAAAAAGTATGATTATGAGGAAGATATCAAACCGATTTTAAAATATATGCCTTTATATTATCAAAAATTAGTTACGGATATGTATAGGGATAATCTAAGTAATAAAGAGATTGCTTTAAAATATGGTATTGAGTATGAAAGAATTCATGTAGAAACAGGAGATGCCAATAAACAGTTGCACTATTTACTTAAGTGTCAGAATGCTAAAATGTTTGATTTTGATTACGCAAGAGAAGTTATCAATAAGCCAGACTTACCATATTATGATGATGAAACTAAAGATGTTCGTTATATCTTTAACCGACTTATGGGTAATGATGGAGAAGAGCCAGCTACTAAGAAGGAAATACAAGAAACTTTGGGATTATCAAGTAATATTAAATTAAATGTTATTTTAAGAAAGATGATGGTGGCAATATCTAAGTATAGAGATGGATTCAGAAAGAAAAAATCTTATACTAAAGAGGAAATAGCAGAATATTATAAGGAATATTCGGAGGGATTAACTGCTACTTGCAAATATTTTTTTAAACGGGCTTTAAGAGATAAATCGCAAGTACATAAAGGTGTAAATGATCGCGTTTTCTATGAGTTATTAAAATGTGAAACTAATAAATTAATATTCTTAGATGTATTAAGTAAGGATGAAATAAAGAGCTTAATAAGAAATAATCCTTATCGTTTAGCGAATGCTCAGCTCGCTTATTTAGCTTTTGAATATGGAATACCTAGTAAAGAGTTGATGAATGGTAGAAAAAGAAGAAAGTTATATCGAACTTTGGCACCGTATTTAAAAGACTATATGTTAAAGCAGGGACAAAAGTTAGAAATGAAGAATAATTAATGATTTTGTGCACAAAAAATACACGTACAAATATCGTCTCGTAATTGTTTTATAATAATGGAGAAAGAAAAAATGGCAAATTAAGTATGTATGTGCGAATAAGAGATAGCTTTTTTAAAGTTATCTTTTTTTGTGAAAAAAAGAAGTAAAAAGGATTTTAATTGGTAATGTATATTGTAGGAGGTGTAATATGTGAATGAAATTGAAGAAGCAGAAAAAGTCAAAATTGAGAACTTAATATATGAGGTAAGATGTAAACAAGTTATGTTAGATTCAGATTTGGCAATGTTATATGAATGTGCAAATGGAACAAAGACAATTAATTTAGCAGTTAAAAGACATATTAATAGATTTCCTGAAAGATTTATGTTTCAATTAACTAAAGAAGAAAGCGAGATTATTCGGTTTCAAGTTGAAACCAAAAACAAGCGCATAGAAACTCGTGGAGGTAAATATAGTAATCCTTATGTATTTACTGAGCAAGGTGTCGCTATGCTTGCTACAGTATTGAGAACGAGAGTTGCCGAAGAAGTCAGTATAAGAATAATGGATGCGTTTGTTCTAATGAGGCGTTATATATCAAATAATGAGTTTAGAATATCTAATATGGAAACCAAAATAATAGAACATGAAAATAATATTAAATTATTACAAGAATCTTTTGACAAGTTTGAAGAAAAGAAAATAGTAAATGAAATATTTTTTGAAGGACAAATATATGATGCTTATTCGTTGTTATTGGACATATTGAGGAAGGCCAAAAAAGAAATAATAATTATCGATAATTATGCTAATAAAGAGTTATTAGATGTTTTTAAAAATCTTGATATAAATATAAAAATATATTCAAAAAACATAGATGAAATATTAATAAAAAAGTATAAAAGTCAATATAGTAATGTAG
>CAMWQX010000090.1 GCA_947176475.1 uncultured Bacillota bacterium | reverse complement strand
TTCGTATTCCATCCTTATACATTAGACAAGAAATCATTAAATCACGAACCATAGCAGAAGTTTTGGTTTCTTCACTTATTTCTAATTCTTCGATTAAGTCCCCACGACTATCAGCCAACTCGCCATCATCACCAAAATAACGATCATAGTAATAACGAGCCAATTCATAATTACCGAAGAATGGTAAATCTTCTTTATCTAAAACACTGCGAGCATAGTCAAAATCAAATTTGCGAGCTTTTTTATATTTAATTAGATACATTAATCTTCTTTCTAATTTTTCCATTAATACCCAGGCTTGTTCTTTAGTAATACCATACTTTTTAACAAAATCCTTAGCTTCAAAATGATCACGATAAAGATCAGTTAATTGATATTGTTCAATTAATGGGAAATATCTTAAGCGAGGTACAACATCAATTTCATAATCAATTCTTTTTTCTTTTAATCCTTCTTGATATTTTAAAATATTAAGATAAGACATAGTTACACGACGGCGAATTGATGAAGGTGCCACATTATGAATCTTAGCTAACTCCTCAACAGTTAAAGTTTCTGTATCAATTCCCTTTATTTGACGAAGTAATAATTTTTCATCGGGTTTTAATGGAATATTAGGATCATTTAAAGCGACTCTAACATCCTCTTGGCTTAGCCTTCCTAATTGATTTCCATATATTCCTTTTTTCTTGCAACCGAGAAAGGTTAATCCCATTTTGCGATGATTGTTATAGGCATTTTCGTCAATATCTAATCGTTCTTTAATGTCTTCCTTAGGAAGAATTTCTCCATGAGGATTAAAAGAACTTTTTACGCCGAAGAGGTATGCTAAAATACCCTTTTGAGTATCATTAAGAACACAGTCTGTAGGATGGGCTGTTATTTCGTCACGGACATCTTCATAGGTAATATCGGCAGCATAAAAGTTTTGATAAGTACTAGTAAATCGCGTGATTAAATTCATATATTCTTTTTTAGATATATTATATTTAGAATAAATATCTTCGGCTTCTAGACCGTTAGTATAACGATCAAAGATAATATTCATTTCTTGTTCAGTGAAGTTATCTTTGGCAGCAAATAATTCACGAATCATGTCTTCTTCGTATATTGTATCATTATTGATATTATAATGATGCGTATCAATTAATACTAAAGATTTCCCAATAATATTAGAAACTTTCTGGGTAGATTCTAGACCTAATTTATCTTTGATTTCTTTATAATCTAAGTGATCTTGAAAGCGCATTCGACATACTTCGCGATTTAGAGGAACCATACGGAAATTAGGATTATTGATATATTTCATATAGACATCTTCATTTTTGATAACACATTTAGTATATAATCCAAGATATAAACTTACAACTTTATAGTAAGTTAGACGACTTAAGGAGTTAACTTCATTTTTATCATCAATATCTAATTCTTTCATCAATTCTTTTATACTTAAATTACCTTCAGGATTTATATAATGGAGATTAATGACTTTAACTTCATCTTCATTAAAGAGATAGTCATATTGTTTAAGAATTCTCTTTATTTCATTTTCGGGTAATTCATAGGCAAAGAAGTTATCTATCTTATAGTATAATTGACTTAAACGACGAATTGTATTATTTTTTCTTCGCCCCATTGCTGCATTAAAAGGTACTTTCTTACCAGTTATATCACGGAAAAGAGTGCCTTCTAAGTATTCTTGATAATCAAGATCAAAGATATCTCGGTCATTTACGTATGTTTTATAAAGAAGATTGATTGGTAAGTTTCTTTCGCCCTTGTAACCAAGATTAGCAAGGTTAATTTTAGCATCGATTAATCTTGTATAAAAGACATCTTCACGAAAGACGGTTTCATCGTAGTATTCTTCAATTAATTCTTTTTGATCTTTTGTAAAATTCTCATAATAAGGACCGATATGTTGAAGTAATTCTTCTTTTGACATGGCATCAAGTTTTTCCTTTATAGCAAATGAGTTATCATAATTAATGGTTATGTCTAAATCAAAGATTTGACCTACTGTGTATTGCCTTTTTATCTTATTAAATATTTCACTATAGTCTTCTGGTGTTAGATTATAGATGTTTGCATAGGTAGATTCCATGTACTCTTTGAACACTTGAAAGGTATTTCTTTCAATGTGGTATTTACGCATAAAACTTTCTTCACTCGTTCCTAAATAGAAAAAATGATAAAGATAATTATAATCTTCGTTAGGTATTTGATTTTTCAAATATAGGAGGATTACTTTTGCACGAAAATTAATTGGTCTAGCATAAAAATTGTGAATATCTCTAAGGTCATTATCAACTTTTGCTTTAAATATTCCTGATCTCTTTATTCTTCTTAATGAAGCTTCTACTCTTTGTCTAATTCTTTCGCGAGTTAGCCCAAAAGTATTTCCTAAAACCTCCAATGTATGCTTGTGTGGAGATAGAATGTGGTGAAAAACCAAATAATAATCTTGAGGAGATAAGATTTTCTTAATTTTATAACAAAGAATTTTATCATCTAATATTTTTTCAAATTGTTCGTATCCCTTAACATTAGTGTCTTCAACAAATTCCTCAAGAAGAGTACCTTCTTCTGTATTAATTTCACGATTTAAGGAATCTGGATTATCCGAAATTCTTAAGTTTTCCTCTAGTTCTTTTAGTTGTTCAGGTGTTATATTTAAAAATTCACATATTTCTTCTGGTGTTGGATTCTTACCTTTTTCATTAAAATAGGTATTTTTATATCTACGATATTTGTTAATTAAATCAACAAGATAAGATGGAAAACGAATTGTTCGGTCATTATTGGCAAGTTCTTTATGCAATTCATTATGAATACAAGTAGCAACATATGTTGAAAGAGTAAAGCCTTTTGACAAATCAAAAGTATCGACAGCTTTAACAAGGCCAATATTTCCCGTTTGAATAAGATCGATAAATTCATATGACTTAGTAAATTTCTTTCGACGTTTAACATACCAAACAACTAAACGTAAGTTATGATTGATGAGTTTTTCACGTGCTGATAAATCTCCATGAACATGATATTTTATTAATAAATCTTTGGTCTCTTCTTCACTTAAAAGAGGAAATCTCTTAAGACTTTGAAGATAGTCATGAACAATGTCGAAGAGTTCAGAATTACCTTCGTAACCGGATATAAGAGCTGCATCTGCCAATTCATTTAATGCTATTACTTCTTCTTTTTCTACACTCATATACGAATTCTCCTAAATATCTATATAATACAATAAATTTATATTAAATAAAAGTAAAAGTTTAGATTTTTTTTCGACATTTTATTACTAAAGTCTTTTATTTTTTCATATATTTTGGTATATTATGTTTATGAAAGGATGTGTGGATAATGAAGAAAGGTATTCTTGTTTCTTGCTTAGCTCTAGTTGTTTTAACATTAACTGGATGTGGTGATGATTCTGTAAAGACTATGAAATGCTCAAGTCACTTGAATCAAAATGGAATCAAAACTGAATCTAAATATGAAGTAACATATAAAGGAAAATATGTTGAAACTGTTAAAACTGTTGAAACAATGGAAACTGATAAGGATAGCGCTGATGCTCTAGAGGAAGTAAAAAAAGGAATTGAAGCTCTATATGCTGATTATGCTAAACTTGATCATTATGACAATGAAGTAAAAATCGAAGAAAATGTACTAACAAGTACTACTAACATCGACTATACTAAAGTTGATACTGATGCAATGATTAAGATTAATTCAGCTATGGGTCAAATAATTAAAGATGGAAAAGTTAGTATTGATGACATGAAATCTTTATATGAAGCTGCTGGCGCAACTTGTGAGAAATAGTTACACACAAACAAAAAAGAAGAAGTAATTCTTCTTTTTTTGTGCATTAATCACTTAAATCCTTAAACATTTTTTGGATTTTATTAGTTATCTCTTGAATCTCGCTTTTAGGCATATTTTCGCGTTTATTATAAGCAACAATTTCTACTCCCGCATTTTCTAACATTATCTTACTAATTTCAACATGTTCTGGTTTAGAAAACATTCTTAAATAAACTATTTTTTTTATGCCAACTTGAATTATCTCTTTGGTACATTCTGTACAAGGGAACCATGTCATATAAAGAGTTGCTCCTTTTAAATCCTTAGTATTGCCACAATAATTTAATATAGCATTACGCTCAGCGTGAACAACATAAAAGTCTTTAACATTTTTTAATACACCAGTTTTTTCACCTGTTGACTCCCAATCAAAGTTATCATCGTTCATTCCACTAGTTAATCCATTATAGCCAATAGATAAAATCTTTTTAGTTTCTTCATTAACAATACATGCTCCAATTTGATTACTAGGATCTTTACTGCGCATGGAAGAAAGAATGGCACAGCCCATGAAGTATTCTTCCCAATTTAAATATTCTTTTCTCTTTGTAGACATTTTAACACTTCCTTTATAATAACTCATCAATTAAATCATTTAATTCTGGAATCTTATAAATGCGATGGTATCCATCAAAATGATCATAGTATTGAAGATACTTTTCTGTAGCATTAGTATCACTTATGAATCTAGTAAATTCATCCATATTACCGATTGCTTCATCGGAATATAAGCAATAAGTTTTGATATTATCTTTAATGAAACTTAAATACTCGGGTTTTACGATAGCTTGTTTCATAACATCAATTATATAATCATTTCTGTCTATTTTAGATTCATAAATACATCTTGGAGCAACAGCGATGTAATTCTTTGGTATAAAATTATTTTCATAACAGAATCTTATAAAATAAGGATTTCCGATAGAATGACAGATAACAATAGAATTTTCATTTAATTTGCCATTTTCTAAATAAGTGGATAATCTCTTCTTAAATTCTTCATAGGTAGATTCTACTCTTATAGGAAATTCTGGTAGATAGACATCTATTTCTTTTGCTCCGAATGTTTCTTTAACATCTACTCCCCAAGTTTTAAGAGTATCGCCATTTAGGGAGTGAAGAACAAAGATATTGGAGTTATCCACTTTTTTTGCTGTTTCATGCTCAAGGATATCTAAGTATTCTTGATTCATAGCAGCTGCATGGAAACCATTGATACTTTTAACAGCAGCTCCAGCCATCTTACATATAAATAATCCTGGTTCATAATCCCATGGTTTATCACTTCTAAATACAGCGCCGTGAATGCGTCCGCTTGCTAAGAAAGCCATGGAAACACATACACCACCAAAGTTTCGACGATTTGATGAATATTTGCGCATTCTTTGCATACAAGGCAAATTATTATTTCCATCAATAGCATATAAAGTCTTCTTTATATCTACTTCGTTAACGGTAATTTTTTCGTCGTTTAAATAAGAACCCGTGGAATCAGCATAATAAAATTCATTAATACGTGGAAGACTTATAACACTTGCTATTGTTTTTCCATCTTTAACACAGGCTATCTGGATTCCCCAAAGAGGCAGATTATTAGCAAAATTAATTGTACCATCAATTGGATCAATTATAAAACAATTTTCGGTTACTTGATTATTAGTGTTATATTCTTCACTTACTATATCAAATGATGGGTATTCTTTTTTGATTTCATCAATTAAATATTTTTCAATTTCTAAGTCAAGATTTGTTACTAAATCATACTCGCCATCTTTATTGTATATTTC
>CAMWQX010000089.1 GCA_947176475.1 uncultured Bacillota bacterium | reverse complement strand
AGAGAAAATATGCCAATATATTTAGCTATTTTGATACTTATTTGTTTGGTAATTGCTTTGATTTATATGCTTTTCTTTACTAAATCAAATAATTTAATCGTACCTGACCTACCTGATTATGACAATTTTGACGTAGGAGTTATAGATTTTAGTGATAAAAATGCTAATGCCAATGATTTAAATAATAAAAAGACTAGTAATTTTAAAGTTAATAACACAATAGTATCTGATTATTACAAAGAAGGTATTACTTTATCTAATACTCAAGTAGAATATTTAAATGATAATTTTATAATTTCATCTGGACCTTCAACACCATCTGAATCATTTATTTCAAGCGTTGATAAGAGTGGTAAACTAAAATGGTTAACTAAATTAGATGATAAAGAATATGGAAGTATTAAGATTGCTAAGATAGATTATTATAATAATAATTACTATGTAGCAGCTATAAGCGAAAAGAATACAAAAAAATCCTTAATACTAATTCAAGTTGATTTGAATGGCAAGAAAATTAGTACCAATGTAGTAAAAGAAAATTTTGATGGAAGAATAGAAAATCTAAATATATCTAATGATTTTACAAGCATTGTTACAAATAAAAATTCAAAAGATATTATTATATACTTTGTTGATACTCAAACCAAGGAATATAAAAAGGAAGTAGGAATAAGTAAATTTATTACAGTTGAAGGAAGTCTTTCATACTTTGCTTCGCAAATTAATAACACTTCTTTAGCGATGGTAGTTAAGGATTCAGCAAAATATTATGTGGTTAATATCAATACAGGAAATTATCTAGCTCAAACCAGTGAGCTAACTGATATAAACAATATAAATGCCAATGAAACAATAAATGTTGGCAACTATCTTAATGGTTTTGTCGCTTATTCATCTCAAAATATTTACAAGTTAAATAATACTAATAAAGTAATTAACAGATTTAACTATGCGGGTATTAAGTTAGAAGACGATACAGCACTTAAAGAAAAGTATAAAGATGATGAAGGTATTGATGTAAGTGAATTAGTTAATACCATAATTATATCCAATGTAAGTGTAGAAAAAGAGCAAATAATTGTTAAAAGCAATACAGTATACTCTAATATATATGACATTTATGATTCTAATTTAAAACTAAATAAAAGATTTATTATAGATGCTATAAATTATCAATATGAAGATGGAGTACTATTAAATAACTTTTATATAGATGGTGCTATTTATGAAGTGTATTCTTATGGATTTGAAACACCTTCAATTTTAATTAGCAAAATGGGATAGGGGATATATATGAAAAGAACATTTAAAATATTTATTACATTATTATTGTTTATTATTGCGCCTACTGTTTGCTTTGCTACTCAACATAATTCTCAAATTGGAGGCCAGTCTGGCAACACTCCTTTTCAAAAGTGTGCTCCCAATTGTAAAGGAATCATTAGGGTTAATAATTTTATAGGTGTACGTGTAACCTTCATTGATGAAAACGGTAATGCCGTAGCAGCATCTGGTACTCAAAGTTTCGATTATATAACATACAATAAAAATTCTAAGACCAAAAACGTTTATTATAATGGTTTTGGAGGCGATCGAAATAAATTAAGTATGTCTGGTGGTGGAAACTTTTCATCGTCATCAGTTGGTGTTGGTAATTTCAAGTTATTCAGTGAAGTGGTTAAGGCATATAACGATAATGCAGCAACTACTGATTATCCTTCTATTAGAGCCACAGGTATACCAGAAACGGGATTTACTGGCGGAGCTAATTGGAATTATGAGAAAGAAAAAGCTTTCTTTAGGAGTTTAACAGGACGCGACACAGATCATGTTCCAGAAAGAGTAAATTCCTTTATAAAAGCTATTGCTTCTGTTAGTGGCGGCTTTAATGCTGATGACTTATTATATAAGATAACTGAAGGATGCGGAACAGGAGATAATATATATATTGCATTGGAGCCATTGTTCCTATGGTTGAACACAGACACAAGTGAATACTATTTTGGATCCCTTGCTGATAGTTATCATTTTTTTGGACAAGTAATTAACAAAACTCAAGAGTTGCTATACAAAATTGACTATGACGACTACATAAATGATGTTTTTAGAGCTTCAGAACCATCTACACCTAGTAGAAATAAAATAACAATTCAAACGGCTGCTGATTTGCTTAGAACAGATGGCTTTGCAATCGGTATTGACTGGGCCAATGACCCTGCCAGTTACTGTGGATCTTGTGAATATAAAGATGGATTTTTCACTTATGATAACAAGATGTATCCTGGTAATTTAGAGATACCTAGTAGTTTTAGAACTATCCAAGAGTTTGCATTTACTAAAAGAGATAATGGTGGAGGAGGATGTTGTACACTTCTTGAACCACAAATAAAATCAATGCCTGCGGAATGGCAAAAAGCCTACGAGGAATTGTGTGATGAGCCTGATGGAGATCCAAATTGTTGTAATGAAGATCCTATTGAACCTGGATGGATTGATGGAACTGTTCATAATTGCTGTGAGGACGGAGGAAATTCTGAAGCTCATGAGTACGACTTAGATAAATTATTCTGTTACGATGGGGATTTATTAGTTAGCCATTATTATCCAAAATGTAAAACTGATTATTACGTTGACGAAAATACTGATTTAAATGCCAAGTATTGTAAGATGTTCTGTACAGAAAGAGTTTCGGTCGAAATACCTGGATCTATAACAGCAACATCTGGTAGATACTTCCAATTATCTACAACATCGAAAGGCACTAAATCCCCATACATTGAAGGTTTTAGACGTTGTCGCGTAAGAGTTCAATATGATGTTTGGGAAGATGATTATAGGGATTTTGTTGTTAAACAAAAGGATTCATATAACGATTTCCAATATAATGAAACACAGCACTTAATTTATGAATCAGGAGCAAAAAATGAACAAAGCATCACTGGACAAGTAAACCTAAGTGTAAGTTGTAAGACTGAAGAACGAAACAAAGACACTAATGGTGACGGAAAAATAGATTATAAAGATAGTCTTCAGACCACATGTACAGATACTCAAAGTGCAAAATACAGTTA
The DNA here is from genome assembly GCA_947176475.1 of uncultured Bacillota bacterium. Classification (GTDB taxonomy): domain Bacteria; phylum Bacillota_I; class Bacilli_A; order RF39; family UBA660; genus CAG-582. Next base: position 2,598 of record CAMWQX010000089.1, on the reverse strand, counting down.
TAGTTACAAACTTTATACTTTTGATATAACTAGTAAATATTATCATACAGTTATGCTTGACCAGGCTAAACTTGATGATTTCTCAGAGTATAAGTTAATGTATGATAGAACACACAATGTTACCCACTCTAAATATAGTACCTATGATTTGAAAACACAGGTAGAAAATGCTCAAAAAGCATTAGATCAATTAGAGACTTCTTGTGGATGTCGAGATACGACAAACAAAACAAGAGATAAGTTACCTCATGAATCAAGTGGATATCCAAATGAAGACGTTCCTGCCATTAGAGATGATTTCAAAGGTAAGGCAGAAAGAGCAAATAGTGCATATAATGACGCTGCTAGGGAAGCTAAACATCTTGAAGAAGAGTTAGATAAATGTGACTATTATTTTGAAGCTGGAAAATTAGGCGGGCCATATAAAGGCGCTAATGCCGAAGAAAATTACAATTTCGATGCATCTATGTCATTCTCATATACGCAAGTATATATGGATAATGAAAAAGGATTATTATTAGATGAACAGTATATAAATTTTGAAGAAACTCCTGGATGTGTAATAACGGGACCATTTAAGGGACCTGATGCTGAAGATAAATTGTCTGATAGAATATATTCTACAGGAGATTATGGAAAAGCTGGTAAATATGAAAAGTTACAAGACTTTAAGGAGGCAACTTTACAACATAAAGAATCTCCAACAGGTTTTATGGAATACAGAGATGAACCATATGAAGCCGATAAGGTCTTTACACATGATGCTAAATATCGTGCAGAATGTTCATGGGATGAAGGAGAAAATATTTACTATACTTTAACTCCAAATGGTGGGGTATCAGAAGACACAGATGTTATTAACTTCACTGAACATGGTCAAGAGTATAAACTACATCTATCTACACTAGATGGAACTTATGAAACACATTGGAATGTTTCCGGATTAGGAACAGATAATAAATTTGATAACTTCTTTAATGAACAAGGAAATTCATGTGCAAATGAATCTCCTTCCGAATCATCAATGTTCACATGTAAGTTACACGTTGAATATGAAATAGTCTTAACAGGATATTGTAATGGATCTAATGGAACAGATACAACAGTTGATGTAGCAGACTGTGATCCATATAAAGAAGGATATAACTTATTTGCCTTTAGGGTTGTAGATTCCACGAATCTATTCCCTAACGGATTTAATACCGAAGCTGGAGAAGTAGCATACAATTGGTCTTCAACAGAAAAAGGTCAAGCTGCTTTAGCAGAAATCCAAGCTCGAGGAGCAGCCGATAAGACATATGCAAGGGAAAACATAACATACTCGTTTGTGCTTTCTCCAACAGATATGGGTCATATCAAAAACTATAATGTTGAAGCTAATATTGATGGTGGATATTCCGACTTCAATATGGATTGTAGCTGTTCTGGAAATTCATGTATAAATTGTAAATCAAGATTCTTAAATGAACTTGCTAATGGAAATGTTACTTATGATGGTCAAGGTCATTCAGTAACAGGATGGGGCAATAGCCAAACAAGTTTAGACGGCGTTCGTAGAAAATACGGATGGTAAAATAGGAGGTAAGGTAAATGAAAGAGAGTATGTGGGGCTACTGGATAGTAGTTCTAGGAATATCAATAATGTCTGTAATGGTACTACTTCAAAACTATACAACGACAAGTGAACAAGATTATTATTTAATAAAAAGTGTTCTTGAAGCATCAATGTATGAAGCAGTCGATTACGGTTACTATCGCGATGCTGGAGCATTAAAAATGAATCGTGAAAAATTTGTTGAAAATTTTGTTAGAAGATTCTCCCAAACGGTAAATATTAATAAAACATATGAAATAAATTTTTACCAAATATATGAAGAACCTCCTGCTGCATCAGTATCCGTAACAACAGCAACTGATAAGACAAACTTCGGAGAAAACGCTGGTGCTAAAGATGATGAAGCAAATGTAACAAATAGATTAACTGGTATCCTGTATACAAATACCAAATATAGTCCAAAAAGTTAAAAAGAGTGAAAATTCACTCTTTTTTTGTTTGCAATTTAAAGTAAATTAGAATCTTATCGTTAATATAAAAGGTAGGAGGATAAATAGTTATGAATGACTTAATCTTAAAAGAAAATGATGATATTGCCAAGAAAATATATGAAATACGTGGTGTACAAGTAATGTTAGATTCGGATTTAGCTAAATTATATGAATGTGCAAATGGTACTAAATCTATTAATTTAGCTGTTAGTAGACACAAGGAAAGATTTCCTGAAAGGTTTATGTTTCAATTGACATCTATTGAATACTACGAAATTCTAAGGTCTAAAGTTGGGACCTTAGATAGAAATTGTTCAAGGTCTCAATCTAAAACCACAAAAGAGAATATTCTAAGGTTTCAATCTGAAACCTTAGAATTAGAACAAGGTAAATATTCTAAATACTTACCATATGTATTTACAGAACAAGGGGTAGCTATGTTAGCAACAATTTTAAGAACGCAGGTGTCTGCTGAGATTAGTATAAGAATAATGGATGCCTTTGTAGCAATGCGTAAGTATATATCCCATAATCTAATTGAACAGAAATATA
>CAMWQX010000088.1 GCA_947176475.1 uncultured Bacillota bacterium | reverse complement strand
ATACTTAGATGTCTAAGTTATTTAAATAATTATCTAATATGCTAAACATTTCATCTTTAGATTTAGTTTGACATATTTGATTTTTAATAGCAGCACTTCCCTTTAATCCTTTGATATACCATAAAGCATGAGTACGAATCTCTAGTATGGCTTGTTTTTCGGATTTATCTTGAACAAGTAAGTCAAAGTGTCTTTTTAGCATGGCTATTTTTTCTCGAGGTTGAATCTCTGTTGGTTCGGTTCCATCTTCTAAGTATTCAACACATTCTTTGATAAGCCAAGGATTACCGAGTACTCCTCTTCCAATCATGACAGCATCACAGCCTGTTTCTTCAAGCATTTTTTTGGCAAAATAACAACTTGTTACATCACCATTACCGATAACCGGAATTTTAACACTTTCCTTAACCGCTTTTATGATATTCCAATCGGCTTGTCCCGAGTATCCTTGAGCACGAGTACGAGCATGAATGGTAATAGCTTTGGCTCCAGCCCTTTCAATTTGCTTAGCAACTTCTACGGCATTGATAGAATTGCTATCCCACCCACTCCTTATTTTAACAGTTACAGGAATATTGACGGATTCAACGACAGATTTAACAATTTCATATATCTTTTCGGGATTTTTTAAAAGAGCAGATCCCGCTTGAGAACGAACGGCTATTTTAGGAACAGGACATCCCATGTTGATATCAATAATATCCGGTTTCATATCCGCTTCAATTTTTTTGGCCGCTGTTACAAAGGAATCGACATCCGAACCAAATATTTGTTGAGCGATTGGTCTTTCTGATTCGTCCATCTTAAGTAAATCAAAAGTCTTTTCATTGCCATAAGTAATGGCTTTATCACTCACCATTTCGGCATATATTAAGCCAGCTCCCATTTCTTTAATAATTTTGCGATATGAAGTGTTACTTATACCTGCCATGGGTGCTAGAACTATTCTATTTTTTATTTCTATATTTCCTATTTTCCACATATTTTAACATCTACTTCCGTACCTGTTTTTAGATTATAAAGGGTTCCTTCATCGGTGTCAATATGAAGTTCTAGGGCTGCGGGATGGCTTACCTTAACCTTGGCATCGAAAAGGTGTTTATTACCTAAGTATACTGGCAAAACTTGTTTATCAACTAAATTTAGATCAGAAGACATTTCGGGAGTCATGTGAATATGCATTTCGGCAAGGATTAAGCCATTTTCTAAATCAACTCTTCCTTTTGGACCAATTAAAGTTATAGGTAGAGAACCTTCTAGATCACCACTTTGTCTTCTGGGAGGATTTACACCTAAAAATTTTGCATCTGATGCCGATATTTCAATTTGATTATAGTTACGAATAGGACCGATTACTCTTACATGTTCAATAGTTACGCCATTATAGCTTATATCAACTGTAGAGGTCGTTGCAAATTGTCCTGGTTGACCTAAATCATTACGTTTTTCCATGGGAATATCGCCAAATAAGGTTTCCCATACTTCTTTTTTTAAATGAACGTGTCGATTGCTAACACCAATTATAGTTTTCATAATACCACCATCATTAGTATAACATTGATACTTTATTATTTAGCTAAGAAAATATGGTTTTGACACTATTCATATCGCAATGTATCAATTATATTATATTTTTTGATTTTTCTTATTGGCATAAAACTTCCAATAAGGCTTATAACAATACTTAGATATAGAATATATTTAGAGTTGTTTAAAGTTAACAACAAGATATTAGACATTCCGGTGTAGTGTTCTAGAACATTGTTTATTGGGATACTTATGGCATAAGTAATAGCAATACTAGCAATAGTAGATAGAATAGCAATAAAGATATTTTCTAAGTAGAAGATACATTTGATATCACGATTTTTAAAACCTAAGGACTTTAAGATACCTATATCTCTTATTCTTTCCATTACGGAAATGTAAGTGATTATAGCTATCATAATAGTTGATACAAATAAAGATATAGAGCTGAAAGCAATTAATACAACAGTTATGGCTTGCATAATCGTTTTAGACATATCTTTAAAAGTTGTTGCATAATCTGTGTAAGATACACTCTCATAGGAATCTAAATGTTTTTTAATAATCTCTTTATTTTCATAATCTTTAGGATAAAGATATATTTCAGTAGGAATTAAATCTTTAAAATTATCACTTGTAAAAAGAGTTCCAGATACTTCAGTATAGAAGGAATCTTCGCGTCCTTTAACAATACCGACAATGGTATATTTAGTTTTCTTTATTTTGAAAGATTTGCCAATAAGTTTATCGTAACTAATACTTTTTTTATCTAATTTTAAATAGTTTATGAAAGCTTCGTTAATGGCATTATGATTATCAATCATGATTAATACTTCGGATTTGTTAGTTATTTTATTTCCTTTAATAAGTTCAACATTTTCATAGAAGGAGTCATTATTCTCAAAAACCCTTGCATATATGCCATTAATAGTGTAGGTATATTCAATGGAAGTAGTATTATCTTTAATTTGATCTATATGTTTTAAATATTTCTTATCAATAACGTTTTTATAATCATTAGAAACAATATTTACTTGATTATTATTATCCTCTTTAGAAGGAGATATTATATCCTTTAATTCTTTTCCAATGTCTCTGCTATTACGAGAAATATATAAGGGATAGCGACTTAAAGAAGCTTTTTCTTCACGATCAATGGCGGCATTAAATCCTGAACTTATCCCTAGTACTAATAAAAGAGTTATTAAACCAACACTGAAGGCAATAGTGGTTAAGATATTTCGCTTTAATTTAGATATTAGATTATTTTTGACGATATTAAGTATCTTTGATGGCTTTATACCCTTTTTATTGAATTTAAATGTTCTATTGCTTGATTCTAGTTCAAGATGATCAGTGTCATTAGTAATTAGACCATCCTGCATTGTAATAATACGATCAGCATAATACTCGGCATGATTTTCATTGTGAGTTATAACAATAACAAGTTTATTTTCGGATTCTTTCTTTAAAATATCCATTATCTTAATACCCGTTTTAGAATCTAGTGAACCCGTGGGTTCATCAGCGAGGATAAATTCGGAGTTACTTACAATAGTACGTGCTATGGCAACACGTTGTTGTTCTCCACCACTTAGTTTATTAACTTTTTTCTTTTTGTTTTTTAAAATATTTAACTTTTCTAAAATGGCATCGATATTCCTATCCTTAGATTTTAGACAGACATTTTCTTTAACACTTAAATAGTTTAAATTATTGTAATTTTGGTGAATGAAACCAAGAACATGTTGATGATAACTATTTAGTTCCCATTTCTTAAGTTTAGTTATATCACGGTTATGATATAAAATTTGTCCATAGGATGGCTTAATAAATCCTGCAATAATATTTAAAAGAGTTGATTTGCCAGAACCAGATTCCCCTACTATACAGATAAGTCCCTTATCAGGAAATCTTAAATTTATGCCCTTTAGGACTAATTCATCATTTTTCTTAAACTGCATTTTTACATCTTTAATTACTAACATATACTACACTTCCTTTCTTGGGTTGTTATTATAAAAGATAATCCACAAAAAAAGAACAGTAAATTTGTTCTAATTTAGTATTATTTTGTCGAATATCAATAATTTTTAATATTTGACTTCGGTTAATTTATCTTTTTTTACAATATATTGCTTTTTTGCTAATTTTAAAATGGGAATATCCGATAAGCTATCAGAGTAAGATGACATAACTTCATAATCTTTATATTCTTTATTTAGTCTCTTAACTTTTTCTTCACCATGACAATTAAGACCCGTAAACTTACCTGTTTTTATATCGACTCTTGAGCCAATGAGTTTCTTAACTTTTAATTCATCAGTTATAGGTTTAAGTAAGAACTCAGGTGATGCTGAGATAATGACATCTTTATCGTGTTTAGTCTTCATATAAAAATCTTTTAAGTTGCATCGATGAGTTTCCCAGAAAGATGTAATATGCTCATCCATATCAGGAATATATTTGACAAAGGAAAATATTACTTCTTTCATATCCGTTTTACTTACCATTTTAAGCTTGTACTTAATACCTGCGACAGCAATTTTAGGAAGACATGTGATAATCTTGGGATACTTAGTAAGAGAAAAAAAGAAAAAATCAGTTGATGAGTCGCCATCATAAATGGTTTTATCAAAGTCATATAAATTAATCTTCATAACTCACCTATTTCTTTTTATTTTCGTAATTGTGTTCAAATAATATATCCGTTTTAAATACTAAAAGAAGGAATAGTAATAGTAATACAATATAAAGAATCATACTTACTTTTTTATCTCCTAATGTATAGAATATGGATACACAGGCAAATAAGGCATTGATAGCATACATAAGAAGAACCGATTTACTAGTTGATTTAGTCGTCTTTAGAATTTGATGATGTAAGTGTTCACGGTCGGCAGATCCAATGCTTCTTCCACTTATAACTCTTCTTCCCATAGCGAGAATTGTATCTAATATTGGCACGAATAGAAGTAATAATGGAATTATTAAAGATGTAATGGTTGCTGTTTTAAATCCAAGAAGAGCAATTATGGAAATAATTAGTCCTAAGAACATACTTCCCGCATCTCCCATAAAGATGGAAGCAGGTGCAAAATTATATATTAAGAAGCCAATGCAAGATCCAGCCATAATAAGACAAAGGATAACATCTAAACCGCCTAGTTTATTCATAATGAAACCAATAATGGCAATAGTAAAGAAATAGATTGTGGAAGTTCCAGCGGCTAAACCATCTAGTCCGTCAGCAAAATTAATTGCATTAATAATCGATATTATAAAGAATATAGTTAAAGGATAAGATAGAAGGCCAAAGCGAAATTGGATACCAAATATCTTCATATCATCAAAGATGATATTGCCATAAAACGCAACAATACAAGCAGCAATTATTTGCCCGATAAGCTTATATTTGGGCGGAAGAGTGTGGACATCATCAATCATTCCCACGATGACGATGACAAATCCCGCAATTAAAACTGATAGCATTTGCGTAGTCTTTGGGGCAAAAAGCATATAACCAACTAAGAAGGAAAAGAAAATAGCAAGTCCACCAAGACGTGGCATAACGGTTGCATGAACTTTTCTTTTATGATCAGGTTTATCAACAGCATTAATATGATGTGCAATTTTTTTAACGATAGGTGTTAAGATAACAGATGATAAAAAAGTTATCAAAACAATCAAGAAGATATTATAACCATTTATATAAAGATTCATTTTATCACTTCCCTAACTTAATTATACACCATATAAAATATAAAAACAAAAACAATCATAAATGTGACAAAAAACAAAGAAAAAAATGGTAATTAGTTACCATTTTCGACTTTTAATAATTGTTTGGCTTGTTCAAATTCATAACTATATGTATCAAATTCATTTACTTGTTTTAAGACTTCATCTAGATATTCCATAAAGTCATTCATCCATAGGGAATTATCTTCGGTGAAGGCTTCATATAATTCATCTAAGTAGTCCATTTGTTCTTGAGATATGGAGTTTGCCAATTTAGCTTTAAAGGTTTGATACTTTTCTGATGGATTAGTTATGCCTTCTTCTAAAGATTTTAAGACTAATCTGATGAATGTTCGAATAGATTTTAAATCGATATTTATCTTTAACATCAATGATACTATTTCAATCATCTTGTTG
>CAMWQX010000087.1 GCA_947176475.1 uncultured Bacillota bacterium | reverse complement strand
GTATCATAACCAATCAAATAAAGAAAAGGGGTTTTTATATGAATTTTTCACTACAAGATTTAAAATCACAAAATGGAAATTATACCAAGAAAAATGAAATAAGCACGGCAAGAACTGGTGGTGCTTTAGCTGCTATGAAATCAGGTAAACTAACTAGTTCAACTAGTAAAGATCAAATAGCAAATAAAATGGCAAGTTATACAGCTGCTGTTATTGATGAAACAACAGAAATAATGAAAACGACAAGAACTGATTTAATTTTTGCCATTGATATAAGTGGAAGTACTGAAGGATTAGAAGGTGCAACTTGTGCCGGATATAATAGTTTAATATCTAAAGAACAAGCTACAGGATTTAATACACGAGTTACTACTGTTTTATTTAATCATGATGTTCAAGAACTAGGATTTCGTACGAATATTCACAATGTAGCACCATTATCCTATGTAGCCGATGGAGGAACAGCTCTATTTGATACAATTGCCGATACTATTATTAAAGTCAGAGATGCTCAAGCAAGAGATACTGAAAAACCAAAGAATACACTATTCTACATCATGACTGATGGAAAAATCCATGGATTCGGTTCTGAATGTAGTACAAGACATACTGCCGCTAGTGTACGTAGACTAGTTAAAGAATGCAAAGAACTTTATGGTTGGGAATTTGTACTATTTGGTGCAATCGATAATGCTAATGAAATTTCTGCTTTGTTAGGAATCGAAGCAAGAAATTCTGTTGAAATCGATAAATCACAAGAAGGATTCTATAATAGTTTCATCTCGACTTCTCAAGCTTTAGATGATTTAAGAACTTATGGTAAATTAACTGATAGTTGGGCTAATGCTAGTAAGAAAAAAACTGCTGCTCTTGAAAATAAAGATCAAAAGAGACTAGGACTTAAATAATGGACACTAAATGGAGAGATTACTATAAAGATCTAGATTTGGAATTTGGATGTAGCGAAGACGAAATAAAAAAAAGTTATCGAGACTTAATGAAAAAATATCATCCAGATTCTAAATATGCTAATGAAGCCAAAGCTAAAGAAGTTAATGAAGCCTATGGAGTTCTAGGTGATGCCGAAAAACGTGCAAAATATGACGCAACATATCTTCAATATAAAAATGGGGAATTTGATAGACAAGAATATCAAGAAACCGAAGAATCATCGGAAATGCCTAAATATTCCTATGAAGAAATGCATGAAGCATTTAATGAAGAAGAGATTCGTTTTGCTGAAAGAGTTGCACTACAAAAAGTTATCAGTGAGACTCTAGATAATGCCAAGATTATAATCGATGCTAAAAATGAATTATTATTTGCCGCATTCAATGATGCCTATGATAATGAAACATATAAAGCTGAATATTACCAGTTCTATGAAATATCCGAAGATTATATCGAAAATTTAAGAGATTTGATTAGCCAAGCCGAATCATATGGTTTACAATCAGAAATTAATACAATCGAGCAAGTTATTGACTATTTAAAAGAAGTAATTGCATCAATTCCTAAATCATTAGATGATGCCAAAAGAAAAGCCAAAATTGAAATTATGCGTGAGCAATTACAAAATGAAGCTGGAGAAATCCTTCAAAATGCCGAAAGCATCAGAAGTGAATTTATCGGACTTTATGAGAAAGTATATCGTGAAAACATCAAAGAAGAAGAATTCAAAATGTATTACGATATATTAAAAATAGGTATGATTGATGCTATATCTCAACTAGAAAAGATATATAACATCTTAAAAGAAGCTAAATTAGATGAACTATTTGAAACCGTTGGATATGAAATTGGAAAACTTCAAAAAGATTTAAACGCATATTCTGGCGACTATGACGTGGCTTATAAGCTTGGAAAAAGGGAACATTTAAGAAAAAAGGTTGAAGAAATAACCATGCCTTTTGAAGAATATAAATCTAAAATGTTAGAAATTATGAAAAATATTCTGCAACATCCAGATTCTGACAATCTTACATTGTCTATAACAAGATCTCGAGCAATATCTAGCGAGTTTATTGATTTATTACCTAAAATAACTAAAAAAGAATGTGAAGACTCAGATTTTTCTAAAACAGCAAATGAGCATTATGAAAAAGCTAAAGATATATTTACCAAAAGAGAAGCTTTACATAAAGTCCTATCCGACATATTTGAAAAAACGGAAAAAGTTAAAGTTGGTGATAGGGAGATGGCTCTTTTAAAAGAAGCTGTTGATACAACTAATGAAGAATTAGAAGTCATCAAGTTATTACATGATGCCTATATTCTTTTTGGTGAACATGAAGAATATCAAAATCTCCTAGGTTCAGAATTAAGAAGACTAAGAGAAGATATTCTCCATTACAGTGAAAGATGCCAATCACTTCAAAATATATTGGCTCAAATGACAGAACGAATTTGCAAGGTATCCTTAGCATATGATGAGTTGAATATTGGTTCTTTAATGAATCAAGTATCTATCCATCATGGACCTGAATATGTTGAAAAGAAACTAAAAAAATATAAAAAGATAAGTAAAAATATCAAGTCCATATCTACACTTGTATTAATAGGGATTATAGCTTATAGTGGATTAGAAGGATGTCCAGTAGCATTTATAGATCAATTATTAATCAAAAATGGTTCAGAATTCACATCTGGAAGTCATTTCTTTCATACAATAATGACTGTCCTATGTACTTGTGTACCATTAAATATGGTTTCTCTATCATTCAAACAAAAATGTGATGAGTTTAGAAAAAATTTAGAAATATATAAATACTTAGCTGAAATTCAAGAAGCATATGATGATTTAATGAATGGTAATGATCCACAATTACAAAAGTTATATCGTTTTGCAGAAGGGGTTTAATTAAACTTATAAGAAAGGACTTTCAAAGCCCTTTCTTTTTTATGTATATATTTTATTTCCAATTAAGGCAAAAGTTGATACTTTTTGACAAAATAAACATAAATTATACTAGAAAGGAAAGTGATTAATTAAATGAATAATTGCTGTCATTGTGGAGATAAATGTCATCCACAACCAATCCAAGGTCCAACTGGACCAAGAGGTGCTACTGGACCAACTGGTGCTACTGGAGCCACCGGAGCCACTGGAGCCACAGGACCTCAAGGAATTCAAGGAATCCAAGGTATTCAAGGATTAATGGGACCAACAGGTGCTCAAGGAATTCAAGGAATCCAAGGACCAACAGGTGAAACAGGACCTCAAGGACCACAAGGTATCCAAGGGCCAACTGGAGCAACAGGTGCTACTGGAGCAACAGGAGCAACCGGATTAACGGGATTAGTCGGACCAACTGGAGCTCAAGGAATCCAAGGAATCCAAGGGCCAACTGGAGCAACTGGACCAACCGGACCAACTGGAGCAACAGGTGCTACCGGAGCCACTGGAGCAACCGGAATTTCTCCAAATCTAACAATAGGAACAGTAACGACTGGTGTAAACGCATCAGCAACTATAACTGGTACAACACCTAACTTTGTTCTTAACCTAGTCTTACCACAAGGACCAACTGGACCAACTGGAGCGACTGGAGCAACAGGAGCTACTGGAGCAACCGGAGCAACAGGTGCCCAAGGAATTCAAGGTATCCAAGGACCAACCGGAGCCACTGGGCCAACTGGACCAATAGGACCAACAGGACCTCAAGGAGTACAAGGAATCCAAGGAGTACAAGGAACAACTGGATCTCAAGGAACTCAAGGAGTTCAGGGTGAACAAGGAGTACAAGGAGTTCAAGGAACAACTGGATCACAAGGAACTCAAGGAGTTCAAGGTGAACAAGGAGTACAAGGAGTTCAGGGCGTACAAGGTGTTCAAGGAGCCACAGGTGCTACCGGAGCTACTGGAGCAGCCGGATAGGTTATAAATCATGTCACGTTATAAAGTTGTTGTCTATGCCATATCTAAAAATGAATCTTCATTTGTCGATCGTTGGGTAGACTCAATGATGGAAGCCGATGAAATATATGTTTTAGATACTGGTTCAACAGACAATACCGTTGAAAAACTAAGAAGTCGTGGGGTAATTGTTTCAGAAGAAATAATTACTCCTTGGCGTTTTGATGTCGCCCGCAATAAAAGCCTTGATATGGTGCCTCTTGATGCCGATATATGTGTTTGTACAGATCTTGATGAGGTGTTCTTACCTGGTTGGCGCACAAAACTAGAGGATACCTGGAATAATGCTGATCGTCTAAGATATAAATATAATTGGTCAATAGATGATAATGATAAACCTATTGTAACTTTTCTCTATGAAAAGATTCATTCCCGAAAAAATTATAAATGGATTTATCCCGTTCATGAAATATTAAAATGCTCCAAAGACAATGAAGTAGTAGTCACGAACGAAAATATTACTCTAAATCATTATCCTGATCGTACTAAATCGCGTTCTTCATATTTACCATTACTAGAATTATCCGTTAAAGAAAATCCCGATAATGATCGCAATCTCCATTATTTAGGCAGGGAATATATGTACTATGGGAAATGGCAAGAATCTATTGATACTCTTATCAAGCACATCAATCTTCCATCGTCCACTTGGGTCGAAGAAAGATCAGCATCAATGCGCTTTATTTCTCGCGACTATCTCCATTTAAATAGAAAAGATGAAGCTAAATATTGGCTTCAAAGAGCAATCAAAGAAAGTCCTAATCAAAGAGAAGGATATGTAGAATTAGCTATGCTAGAATTAGATAACAAAAATTATTTAGAAGTTATTATAAACTGTCTAAAAGCTAAAACTATTCTCAAAAATGCTATGATATATATCAATGAACCTTTTTGTTGGGATTCTACAATCGATGATTTGCTATCAATTAGTTACTACAATCTTGGTATCAAAGATGAAGCCCTTTACTATATTAATAGAGCATTAGAAATAAGTCCAAACGATGAACGATTACAAAAAAATAAAGAGATATTTACTAGTTAAATATCTCTTTTATTGTGTCTTCATTAATCTCTGTTTATCTCCTAAATCAACAGTTTTATCTAGTCTATTTAATAATCGATAAACGTGATTAACTTCTTGACCACTCATAGTAAGCCTTTCCGTTTCTCCAATCTTATTAAGTAGGGAATTTAAAACTTTAGAACTAAAGTGGCTATGTTTAATAAGTTCAACAACTTCATCATGATTAAAATCGCCAATTTCATTATATTCCGGATATCTCTCCTTAATAATATCTTTTAATATAATTTTATTAATCCATTCTTTATTTCTATGAGCATATTCCTTTAAATGTCTTTTGAAATATGTTAAATAAATTTTTTCATGAGTTGCTGACATTTCCTCTTTATGACGCATATAATAATCTTTAACATCTTCAAATGTATAAGGGTGTTCTTTTCTAATACCCTTTTTATACCTACAAACAGCCATTATAAGCTGATAAATTATCTTATTAATTGAGTCATCATCATAAGTTAGTTTCAATTCTTCGATTATCTCTTTTGCCGACATATTCTTAACTTGGTTATTAGCAAAATGCAAATCAAATATCTTAACAGCCTCATCTAAATTTCCATAAAAAGGTAATAAAGGATCTTTAATAGCTTTCTCAAAGAATTCAAAATCAAAATATTCCTTCTTCGGATAATTAATCATCTCAAATATTTCGAGATTAAGGCGATTAAATCTTGTTACTACTTGATTAAAAGTAATTTTATATTTCTTTGCCAATTTTTCAAAACTTATTTTCTTTTTGTA
>CAMWQX010000086.1 GCA_947176475.1 uncultured Bacillota bacterium | reverse complement strand
ATATGTTTATAAGAGACAGGCTAAAAACTGTTCTTACCAAAGATTAAATAAATTAAAAGAAGAGACGATTCTTGATGAAAATATTAATAGTTATAAAATGGATTTTGAAACCACATTATATATTAATGAAATACTAAAAAAATTATCCAAAGAAGAAAAAGATATTTTCAATCTTTACTATATCAAAGGCTATAAAGCCAAAGAGATATCCAAAATGGTAAATAAAAGTGTCACAAATATTAAAGTAATTCTTTATCGCATAAGAAAAAAATTGAGGGAGGGAAAATTAGATGTCTAAAACAAATATTAACAAAATCTTAGAGATGACCAATGATAAAATTGGTTATACTAATTTTGAAAGAGAGGAAACTATGAAAAAAGCTAAAATGAAAAAAATTCTTTATGGATTTATGGGAGTATGTGTTTTAACCATTGGAACAGTATCTGTTAATGCCTTAACGGATAATTCCATTACTAAAGCTATCGATAATCTTTCTAAAGTAAAAGTTAATGGCGAAGATTATAATGCTACATGCAAAGAAAAAGGCGATGGATCTATTTCTTGCAAAGTAGGAGATACTGGCGTTATATATGAAATTCCTGAAGAGGGACAAAATTACGATTATGAAATTAATGTAAAAACAGAAGATAATGGTGCTGATTTAACGGAAACCGTAGAATTTAATATCAAAGATAAAGAACAATAAAGATGTAGGCTTAAATGCCTACATTTTTTATATAAATATGTTATAATACTTTTATGCAATAAATAACGAGGAGTGAATAATATGTTTAAATTTTTGCGTCAATATATAACACATCCAAGAAGTGTTGGAGCAATAGCACCAAGTGGTAAAAACTTAGCATTAAAAACCATGGAACCAATTGATTTTAAAACGGCTAAAGTAATCGTTGAATATGGTCCAGGAACAGGATCATTCACTAAAGAGTTAGTTAGATTAAAAAGCGATGATACTAAATTAATTCTTATCGAACAAAATAAGGAATTTGTTAAAATCTTAGAGAGAGAATTTAAAGATGTTAAGAATCTTTTTATTATCAATGATAGTGCCGAAAATACATCAAAAATATTAAAAAATCATGGTCATAAATATGCTGACTATGTCGTATCAGGACTTCCTTTTACAACTTTACCTAAAGAAGTTTCCATTAATATTTTCAATGAAACTAATAAAATCTTAGATAAGGGCTTCTTTATAACCTTCCAATATTCTAAAGTAAAAAAGAAATTCTTTGAGAGTTTTTTTGCTTTTCATGATATTTTATTTGTCTTAAAGAATTTACCACCAGCATATGTTTTCGTTTTAAAGAAAAATAAGAAGTAGAAGAGGTAATATATGAAACAGGCAGTAAAAAAAGGAATAGTAGTTGGACTAGGAGTAATCCTTCAAATAGCTATAACATTCTTTATATATATGTTTTTAATTGAAAAATTGTGGATAGTAAATATTATCTACGCATTCTTGCGTATTGTTCTCATCTTCGGTTTAATTAAATATAGTAAGAATTATTCTTATACCTTACCATGGATTATCATTCTTTTATTATTCCCATTTGTTGGAACATTACTATATATTGTTATTGGTCAGAATAAATATAGCAGCAAGATTCTTAAGAGCATAGTAGCTAGTGAAAAGAATAGTAAGAAATATCTAGTTCAAGATGAAAAAATAAAAAAAGAATTTAAGAGTAATAGTCGTCTAAAATATATAAGTGACTTTGCGGGTTATCCTGTAACGAAAAATAATGATGTCAAATATTATTCCTTGGGTGAAGATATGTTTAAGGATATGCTTAAGAGTTTAAAGAAGGCTGAGAAGTTTATCTTTATGGAATTCTTTATCATTGGTTATGGAACAATGTGGTCATCTATTCTTGAAATTCTAGAAGAAAAAGCTGCATCTGGATTAGACGTTCGTGTCATGTATGATGATGCTGGATGTATAGCAACATTAAACAATAACTATTATAAAGAATTAGAAGCTAAAGGAATTAAATGTATTGCTTTTAATAAATTAAATCCTATATCTGGTGTTATCATGAATCATCGTGATCATCGTAAAATATTAGTAATCGACGGCAATGTTGCATTCTCCGGCGGAGTTAATATTGCTGATGAATATATCAATATCAATAGTCCATATGGTCATTGGAAAGACACCGGTGTCAAAATCGTTGGTGATGCCATCTGGAATTATACGGTTATGTTTTTAACTATGTGGAATTCTTCCAAAAAAGTTGATAAAGATTTTACTAAGTTCAAATATGTTTTTAAAACTGAAAAAACTTTACCTGGATACATTGCTCCTTATGGAGAAACGCCATTAGATAATGAAGAAAATGGTAAAGATATTTATCTTAACATTATCAACCAAGCTCATGACTATGTCTATATTACAACACCATATTTAATTATTGATACCGATGTTATAAATGCTCTTACCTTAGCTGCTAAAAGAGGAGTTGATGTTCGTATCGTCATACCTGGTATTCCTGATAAAAAATTAACATACTTTTTATCAGAATCGTATGTTGATATTTTAATAAGAGGTGGAGTAAAAATTTATAAATACACACCAGGCCTTGTTCATGCCAAAGTATTTGTATCTGATGATCATATTGCAACCGTTGGAACTCTAAATTTAGATTATCGTAGTTTATATCTTCACTTTGAATGTGGATTATACTTAGAAGATACTAAATGTATTAAAGATATCAAAAGTGATTTAGATGAGACAATTGCCAAATGTCATAAAGTAACTGATAAGGAAGCTAGAGTTGGTGTAATCAAATCTATTTGGCAAGCTATTCTTAGATTATTTGCTCCATTATTTTAAAACTCTAGGAATGTTTCCTGTTAAATAAAACTTTTACATTATAAAATTGGATGTGAAAGGAGTGTTAAAATGGATCAAAAAAGAATTGGGGAGTTTATCGCCCAATGTCGAAAGAATAAAAACTTAACTCAAGCTGAATTAGCCGAAAAATTAGGAGTAACGGAAAAATCTATAAGTAATTGGGAAACAGGGCGCAATATGCCAGATCTATCTTTATTTAAAGATTTATGTGCCATATTAGATATTACTATCAATGAACTTATGAGTGGTGAAAAATTAAAAAACTCTCAAGATAACTTAGATGAAAATATTATTAAACTAACGGAATATACCAATCTAAAGACTATGCGCAATGGAGTTATAGGAATGGCTATATTCTTTATGGTTCTTGTCTTTATTTCTATTTTTAAAGATAAACCAACATCAGCATTAGTCAGTTTAATATGTGCTTACGATTCCGTTACTTTCTTAAGTCGATACAAGATAAACAAATGTAAGTCCGACTTATTTTCTGGTGTTATGTTTTTAATCGCGGTTATTTGTAATACTATTGCCTTCATAATAAGTTAATAAAAGTAAATCCATTTTTAGATTTACTTTTTTCATGCTATAATAAAGACACCAAATGGCTGTTTATTATGGAGGTGAAACCGATGCGTACAATTATTAAATAAGTCGGGCATAAACTTTAATTATGCCAAAGTTAGGAGGCATAATATGTTAGAAGCAAAAAATGTAGATATAATGATATCTACACATTATTTGATTAAAGGGTTATCTCTTACCCTAAACAAAGGAGATAAACTTGCCATTATTGGCGAAGAAGGAAATGGTAAATCCACACTTTTAAAATCTCTTTTAGGAGTGTGTGACTATGCTACTATTAAAGGAAGTTTAGATTTCAAAGGTAATCGTATAGGTTACTTAGAACAATCTCTAAGTGAAGAAAACTTGCAAAAAAAAGTATATGATTTTCTATTTAAAGATGATGAAGATTATTACAACAAAATAAATAAATTTTATAAGTATTTAGAAACCTTAAATATCCGCGATGATTTACTTGAACAAGAAATGTCGACGCTTTCAGGTGGCGAAAGAGTAAAGATAAGTATTCTCAATTTATTATTAGAAGAATATGATATTCTCTTTTTAGATGAACCAACTAATGATTTAGATATTGATACTTTAAAATGGTTAGAACAATTCATTAACGGGGAGAATATGCCAATAGTCTATGTATCACATGATGAAACCCTTTTAGCCAATACCGCTAATATGATTTTGCATATTGAGCAAGTAAAGAAAAAACAGGAATGTCGTCATACTTTATTAAAAATTGGCTATGATGAATATGTTGAAAATCGTTTGCGTGCCATTGACAAACAGACACAAATAGCTAAATCAGAAAAAAGAGAATTCAATAAAAAACAAGAACGTTTAAGAGAGATAATGCAATCTGTTGAACATGAGCAAAATACCATAAGTCGAGCTGATCCTCATGGAGCACGTCTTTTAAAAAAGAAGATGAAATCCTTAAAATCCCAAGAGGCAAGATTAGACAAAACAGAATTAACCGAAATACCTGCTGTCGAAGAAAGTATTAATTTTGCCTTTGAAGAAGTTGATATTCCTAAATCAAAGGGCATAATTGAACTTAATATTCCTGAACTAAAAATCGGAGAAAAAACTTTAGCACAAAATATTGAACTAGACATTGTAGGTAATACCCATCTTTGTATCATTGGCAAAAATGGGGTAGGTAAATCGACATTAATTAAATTAATATACGAAAATTTAAAAAATCGATATGACATAAAACTTGGGTATATGCCTCAAGATTATGGCGATATTTTAAATAACTATGAATATGTTCTTGAATTTTTAGCCGATAAAAACCAAGATAATATTACCAAAGCGCGTATGTATCTTGGGAATATGAATTTTACTCGTGAAGAGATGACTAGCAAAATATCTCGTTTAAGTAACGGAACAAAAGCAAAATTATTTTTAATAAAATTAGTTTTAGAAAAGTGCAATGTCTTGCTTCTTGATGAACCAACACGTAATGTAAGTCCACTTTCTAATCCTGTCATTAGACGAGTATTAAGAGATTTTAATGGAACCATTATCAGTGTCTCTCATGATCGTAAATACCTCAAAGAAGTTATCGACGAAGTATATGAATTAACGGAAAATGGTTTATCTAAAATTAATTATCTAGATTAAATAAAAATATAATGATACAATTTATTTAGGAGTGAAGTATTATGAAGTATGTATTAAATTTTTTTGGAAGTCTATTCTGTTTCATTATTGGATGTGTTGTTGCATCATTGCTTTTTGCCTTAACGATGATGAACAGTACAGAATTCTTAGTTAAAGAAGATCTTGTTAAAAATCTTGTAATGGACATTGAAGTTAAAGATCTTGTTGGAGAAGAGTCCTTCAAAGAAATAACGGATTCACTAGAAAAGAGTGGAATCCCTAAAGAATATGTTAATTATGTCATTGAAAATGAAGAAATTAAAGAATACTTAGGTGATTATGCATCAAGTGCTGTCGATTATGTATTATATGAAAAGGATTTACCTGTTATTGATTCTAAAGAACTAACTGATCTTCTCATTAAGAGTTTTGATTCCATAGTTGCAAGTGTTAATAAAAACGAAATTAATATTGATAAAAAAGTTTCTGATAAGGACATAAAAAAGGTTCATGAATCAATTAACAGATATGTTCCTAAAATAGTTGAAAAAATACCTGAAGTAGAAGACTTAATTGGAGAAGAATTAAAAGATAATAAAGAATATCAACAAAGTCGTGAGCAAATTGATCAAGTTACTAAGGTAATAGAAGAAATAAAAAAAGGATATAGCTATAAATATGTTTTAGTTATATTTATTA